>NZ_JBYTAH010000003.1:0-225222 GCF_058787975.1 Cupriavidus sp. FW305-26 | reverse complement strand
ACCTACGTCCGCCCCCCTCGCCGCCCTACCCACTCCGCTGGAGCAGTTACGGCTGCCGTCGGCGCTGTCCGGGCACGACGGCAGCAACCGAGCGCCCGCCACGGCCACCCGCATCGCGGCGACCGACGACCTGTCCGCCGTGACCGCCTGGCTCGCGCGCTACGCCGACAGCGCGGCGACGGTGACCGTTTATCGCCGCGAGGTGGAGCGGCTGATCCTGTGGGCCGTGCTACAGCTCGGCAAGCCGCTGTCTTCCCTGACGCACGAGGACCTGCTCGTCTATGAGCGCTTTCTGGCCGATCCGCAGCCGGCCGCCCGCTGGGTCCTGGCCGGCAGCAAGAAGCTCGCGCGCAGCCATCCGGACTGGCGCCCGTTCGCCGGGCCGCTGTCGCCCGGCAGCGTGCGCCAGGCGCTGGTGATCCTGAACGCGCTGTTCGCCTGGCTCACCGAGGCGGGCTACGTGGCCGGTAACCCGCTCGCCCTCGCCCGCCGTCGGCGCGCGCCAACCAAGGCGCGCATCACCCGCTATCTGAGCCACGACATGTGGGCGATCGTCAAAGACACGGTCGAAGCGATGCCAACCGAAAACGCGCGAGAACGCCTGCATGCGGCGCGCTGCCGCTGGGTGCTGACCGTGCTCTATCTGGGCGGCTTGCGTGCGTCGGAGGTGACGGCCACCCCCATGGGGGCGTTCTTCTGCCGCCGCGATGCCCAGGGCATCGAGCGCTGGTGGCTGGAGGTGACCGGCAAAGGCAGCAAGACGCGGCTGGTGCCGGCGACCGACGAGCTGATTGCCGAACTGGCGCGCTACCGCCGCGCCCACGCATTGCCGCCGACTCCGCAGTTCGGGGAGACGCGGCCACTGGTGCTGCCGGTGATTGGAAAAGCGGACAGCGAGAAACCGCTGTCACGCGGAGCGCTGCACCTGATCCTGAAAGAGGTGTTTGGCATGGCCGCGGCGCGCCTGCGCGCGCGGGGGCCGGAATGGGAAGCACAGGCCGCGGTGCTGGCCAGTGCCTCGGCCCATTGGCTGCGCCACACCGCTGGCTCGCATATGACCGACCAGCAGGTCGACCTGCGCTTTGTGCGGGACAACTTCGGGCACAGCTCGCTGTCGACGACGAGCGGCTACCTGCACAGCGAGGAGGATGCGCGGCATGAGGCCACGCAGGAGCGGCATCGGATTGGTTGGGGAAGCAAGAAATAGCAACCGGGCGCCGTATCATCACCATCGTGAAATTTCGGCGCCATCCCATTGATGCAAGCTTCCCGTTCAAGTCTTCGGGCGCATCAAGGTGATTAATTGCATTTTATAAGAGCCGCTTACGGGACATGAGGAGGCGGGTCGAACGCGCGCATTGGCGGCGGCGTCTCGTCGAAGCGCTCTACTTCTGTTGAGGATCGCCATTCGTGCGAGCCACGCTCAACATTCATGCGAACGTAGCAATTTTTCGCTCAGCATTCGTGCGACTGTATCTTTCCCATGCGAAACAAGGTCCCGGTGGCGTGAAGTGTAGTAATCGCGCTCCCTGTGCGAAGTAATGTTGATTCGCGCGCTTAATCACGCAGAACGTATCATCTTTACTTCCGCAGTTCGGAGAAATCGTGTCCCCTGCGCGACTACTCTCACTCTGCGGCAAGGCCACCTCACATTCGGAGTTCTCGGCTGCGATTGCAGCCTTATTTTGGAATGTTTCGCGCGAACGCTCCTTTTAATCACCCCGAGCGAATCCGCGTAGTCAGAGCGAAAAGTAGTAAAGATGACACGAGGTGACGGACCCGCGATCGTTTCAGAATTACTTCGCGCCTCACGAAAGTGCCAGGATTACTACTCGAAAAATCGTAGCAATGTTGATACGGACGCCCACACAAGAAACGCTAACTTATTGATTTAATTGGCCTTGTGCTCAGCCACTGACGAACTACTTTTATTACACTTCACGCCCGGTAACGTCGCCACACCGGAGTGTTACCGGGTAACGATCATGAGGAGTGCAGATGGCGCAGACGACAGCACAGCGGCAGGCCGCCTATCGGGCAAGGCGCGCGACGGCGGGCAAGGACGGCAACGGAGAGCGGCGGCTGGATATGTGGGTCAGTACGGAAGCCGACCTTGCTCTCGCCCGGCTGGCGCACCGTTACACGGTAACAAAGCGTCAGATGCTGGAGCGGCTGATCGCACGAGCGGACGACGCGATCGTGCGCAGGCTCAATCCGGATTCGGAGCAGTGGGATCTCTATTTCAACGTCCCCCGCTAGCGCCTCGCTGTTACCGGGTAACGAGGGGCTTCTCTCCGTGTGATGGAGTCCCCGACTTGGGGGCAACTGCGTATTCCGGTGAACGTGACCGCCGATTCCGGATGAACGTGACCGATTTTCCCGGCTGTCCGGAATGGCCGATCACGATGCCGGAATGGCCGGTCACGATACCGGAATCGGCGGTCACGTTGAACCGGAATACCCAGGCAACTATCGACCCGCCGCTCAGGCAGGGTGCGGCGGCGCGGTTTGCCGCCGGGGGAAGTTGAACGGCAACAGGTCGCTGATGTCAGCCTCCAGCGCGCGCTGTGGCAGCTCTGTGAGCACGTGGAGCAGATAAGCATACGGCTCGACCTCACAGGCGCGGCACGTAAGCATCAGGCTGTAGATCATGGCGCTCGCCTTCGCCCCCGCGACAGTGTCTGCAAAGAGCCATGCCTTTCGCCCTGTGCAGAATGGGCGGATGTCACGTTCGACCGGATTGTTATCGATGGGCGCACGCCCATCGATAACATATCGGCTCAGGTATTCCCACTGGTTGCGCGCGTAGGCGATGGCCTTGCCCAGCAGGCTTTCCGGCAGTACCTGCGGCGCCTGCTGGTCCAGCCATGCCTTGAGGGCTTCCAGCAGCGGCACGCTGTGCTGTTGACGCAGCCGGTACGTGTAGTTGACGCGCGTTTCGCCTTCGGGCAGGTCTGCCTTGGCGAGCGTCTCGACCTGATACAGGGCCTGGAAGTACTCGAGCGCCTTTAGTACTCGAGCGCTGGGCTTTTTCTGCCCCTTTTGCGCATCAACGAACATTCTCCTCGCGTGCGCAACACAGCCAAAGTGGGTAACGCCTTCGAGCGTGCGCCAGGCGCTGTAGCCATCGGTCATTAGCATGCCCTCGTAGCCGGCGAGAAACGCCTGCGGATACTCCTGTCCGCGCCCCGGCTGGTAGTCGAACAGCACCACCGGATGCTCGCAGTCCTCCGCGCTGCGATACACCCACATGTACGATTTGCTCTGCGCGGCCTTGCCTTCCTCCTTGAGCACCTGCACCGTCGTCTCGTCGCCATGGATCAGTGGCTGCGACAGCAGCGTGCGGCGCAGCGCCTCGTACAGCCGGCTGTAGTGCAGTTGCGCAGGCCGGATGATCCAGTTGGCCAGTGTGCCGCGGCCAACTTCGATGCCGGCGCGACCCAGCGCGTCTTCCATCCGATAGAGCGGCGTGCCATCAACGTACTTGCCGGTGGTCACCGTTGCCAGCATCGCTGGGCTGGCGTTGCTGCCCGGCAGTGGTTGCGCCGGCATCGGCGCAGTCAACACCGGCGTGCGTTCGGCATTGCGCTCGCAGTGCCGACACGCGTATTTGAAGCGGACGTGCTGCAGAACGGAGACCTTTGCTTCGATGTGCAACTGCTCGCTGACTTCCTCGCCCATGCGGTGCATCGAACCCTGGCAACATGGGCAGATCTTCTGGTCCTCGGTCAGGTCGTACTCGATTCGCTGGCGCGGCATGTCCGCCGGCAGCGGCTTGCGGCCACGTTTGCGGCCTGCGGGCTTATCAGGCTCTGGCAGCCCCGTGTCTGGCGGCGCGAGCGCGTCATCCTCATCGTCGTCGGCCGGCTCCGCAGTGGCCATTTGTTCGGCTTCGTCGAACACTCGGTCCTTGAGCTTCTCGCTGCTTGGTGCGAAGCGTTTGGACTGTGCGAGGCGGAACTGTTCCTCAAGGAGCTTGATGCGCTCGTTCAGCTCGGCGATGTGCTGGGCGTTGGTGGCAGCCTTCGCTTCGAGCTCGCGGATATAGGCCTGGGCGGCCGGCGGCAATTGGGAGAGGTCGTGTTCGTTCATGCTGAACACGATAGTGCAGCCATGGCGCAATCGGGTATACGTCACCCCGAACGACCATCAAGCCGTGTGCTGATATTTGCGTGACGGGTGGCGCTTCACCGCGTCCACGTCGATGCCGTCCAGCAGCCAGTGCAACTGCTCGGTTGTCAGCTCGATCACCGCCTGCTGGCGCCGTGGCCACACGAAGCGGTCTTCCTCCAGGCGCTTGAGCAGCAACCAGAAGCCGTTGCGGTCCCACAGCAACAGCTTGATGCGGTTGCGCCGACGGTTATGAAAGGCATAGACGGCGCGGGCAAACGGATCAAGCTGCATCGACTGTTCGACCAGGGCAACCAACCCGTTGATCCCGAGGCGGAAATCCACCGCATTGCGGTGCAGGTAGACCTGTACGTTAGCGTCGAATCGGAACATCAACGCGCTCCCAGCGCTTCGATCATCGCCTTCACCAGCGCAACGTCCTGTCCGCCGCATTCAAGTTCGACCGTCACGCCGTTGGGCAGCCGCGCCGTCAGTAGTGCAGGTTTCAGCGACGGTCGTACCGATGGTTGGGTGGAAGCAGGCGCCTGGGCTGGCAGGCATTCCCGCGCCAGCGGCGACTCCGGAACTCGCTTTACCCCGCTAATCTCGATGACCGGTACGAACGCTGGCACTGCAAGCTCCGCGCTGTCGGCCGCCGCGGCTTCCGTTGCCGCTTGGTGCAGCCGAATCCACTTGCGCAACTGGTTCGTATTGATGCCGACCTTGAGCGCCATCCCAGCTACCGATACCCCTGGCCGCAGACACGCCTCGACCAGTTGGCGCTTATCCCTGGGGTCAAAGTCTCGCTTCCCGTTGGAGCGAACACGGGTCACTCTCAGCGGCGGAACTTCACATTCGTTGTCCATCATGCTTGCGTCCGCAAATGGTGGTTGCGGACGCAAGCCTGCCCACTCTCAGCCACAAAAGCTAGGTGCGCTTAATTTCGCGCTTACGGTGGTTATGCCCACGCGGGCTTGCATGGCCTGTGTACCGCGGTGCTGCTCGCCGGCTTCGGTATGGCCTACTGGCTCTGGCTAGGGATCACCGACGCTGTCGTTCACTACATGATCGATCGCTGGAAGGTGCGTCTCGGCCGACGCGCCAAATTGACACCGAATCTGCCGCAGTTCTGGTGGGCATTTGGCCTGGACCAGTACGCGCACGTGCTGACCTATCTTGCCATCGTCTGGCTGGTTGGGAGGCTGGACTGAAAGCGCTGAGACCCCCTGCCAGCGACGCGCAGGGGGGACCAGGGCTGGTAGCTGGAAATCGTCGGTCGCAGGCGACAAGCCAAGACCCCGGTGCCTGTGACCGACTCGGTGATTGCCGAGCTCGCCCGCGACTGACGCGCGCATAAGGTGGCGCCGACGACCGGCCAGCGAAGTGACCACGCGGCTCACTGTCGACGAGCACGCCGATCACCAACACGATTATGTCGCGAACAGATAGGGCGCGGCGGAGAGAGCGTTCTTGAAAATCAAGGGTCCCGAGCGCGTCGTGCCAGGGACCGCGTACTTCCATTTTCCGCTTACGCCTTGGCGTAGGTGCCGGCGGACATGACCTCAACGGCAACGAAGGGCTGGACGCGTGCTGGCCTGTAGACGCTGCGAGCGTGTCGAGGTAGATAAGGCCGTCGGAACCGACCTCCAGGTACGTCACCTCGAAACCCCGCCGCTCCAGTTCTCGGCGAGTGTCAAGCACGGCCGTGTGCTCGGGGCGAACGGTCACTAGATGCCGCCGCTCGATCGAACTGCGCAGCGCCCTTGATCGCCAAGTTATTCCCCCCGGTCGCGCCCGAGGTCCAGATGATCTCGCGCGGGTCGGCGCCAAGCAACTGCACCAAGTAGCGGCGTCTGGCACGTCGGAAGGCAGTTGTGCCAGACGACTTGTTACTATCGTCCGGCAAGCCAGACTGTATGCCCGCTAGAGGCCGCCCCCGTAGGCGAGAGAAGCCCATGTGTGCCCTGGACGCAAGGCCCCTCTAGCCAGTAGCCAACCCGGCAACCGCCCGATTGAACGCGCCTGGGTTGGCAATATTCATGCCGTGAGATGCTCCGGCAATTGTCTGACGCTCAGCGCGCCCGATCCATTCTTGAAGCTTCTCGACCGTGCTACGGAACATGCGCGGACTCTTTTGCCCGTCGATCAGCAACGTTCGACACTGGATTTCACGGGCGGCTTCACGTGTGTAGGCGGGCAACGGGTCAAGCAGCTGCTTCGGCAGTGTGGGCGCATTATCGAGCGCCATCCTGCGGAAGCTCTGGGAACTCTTGCTCCAAAAGCCAGGCATGGTTACCGAGTCTACAAACAGATTCAGACCGGCATCGAATTCGCCCTGCTCAATCAGTTCTGCGGCCTTCGCTCTCAACGCGTGGGTGGCCGGCGGCAATTTTCCGGCCTCTGCTTGCGGCGTTGCCTGCACTGGGCCGCCCGGATCAGCGAGGGTGAGCGTCTTCACCAAGTGAGGGTATTCGCGCGCCAGGTGAAACGCGATGCAACCGCCGCGCGAGTGCCCGACCAGATGGACCGGCTCCAGACCCAGCGCCGCGATGAACTCCGCAATTTCAGCGACGTGCGCCTCCCAACTGAAGGCGCCGCGTCCGAATGCACCGGTTTCCGGCCAATAGTGGCCCAAGCTCGGAGCGAAGCAGTGGAAGTTCTTCGATAACGAAGCGAGCTGCGGGTCCCAATAGCGGAAATCGCACAGCGACCCGTGCACGAATACCATTGGCTCGCCGCTTCCAGCTTCCACGTATGGAACGGCGATGCCAGAGGCGGTGGAAACAAAAGAGGGTTGTGGCCAGGCACCGGCAAGAGCCAGCGTAGTAAGGGGCGCTCGGGCATTCATGTCTAACTCCTTTTCGCAGACTTTGCTGCACCGCACCCAAAAAGAAAATCGCATAATATTGATGGAATCTTTCAGATTTTCTGATACCTGTACAAGAGAAAGCGCATGAGCACTGAGCGGAAAGCCCTCGACGTCGACGTTCTCACCATGATCATCGCCGTCGCAGATACGGGCACGATCAGCCGAGCGGGCGACCTCGTGCATCGCTCGCAATCGGCGGTGAGCATGCAGATCAAAACGCTGGAATCGGCCCTCGGCAAGGCGCTCTTCGTGCGCAAGCCGCGCAGCGTGATTCCGACGCAGGACGGAGAGGTCCTTCTGACGTATGCGCGCCGGATCATTGCACTACGCGATGAGGCATGGGCAGCGGTCGTGCGACCGGACGTCACTGGCCGCGTGGTGATCGGCGTACCTGACGATTACGCGACCTCACTGTTTCCGCCGATTCTCAAGAAGTTCTCGGCCAGCTATCCCAAGGTCGAAATCCAGGTGATCGGGCTACCCAGCGTCGCGCTAGCCCCGATGCTGCGAGACGGCACGGTAGATCTCGTCTGCGCGACACGTGTCAAAGGGCTGACCGGTGAGTTCTTGCGGCATGAGCCCATGGTGTGGGCAGCCGCCCCAGGCTCCACTGATATCTGGCGAGAGCGGCCGCTACCCATTGCCGTGTTTCTGCCTGGAAGCGTCGCACGCGAGAAGGCGATTCGAAGCCTTGAGCGCGTAAAGATTGCGTATCGAACCTCATATGAGAGTCCGAGTCTGCTGGGCCTGCTAACGATGGCCCGAGCCGGCCTCGCCATTACCCCACTGGCACGGTGTGCGGTGCCGCCTGACTTTACGTTGCTCGGGTCTGCGCAGGGACTGCCTGAGATTGGCACGCTCGAGATCATACTTGCGCGGAGTGTCAAGTCGAACCGGCCCCCCTGCGATTTTCTCGCGGAACG
Organism: Cupriavidus sp. FW305-26; assembly: GCF_058787975.1. Lineage (NCBI taxonomy): Bacteria > Pseudomonadati > Pseudomonadota > Betaproteobacteria > Burkholderiales > Burkholderiaceae > Cupriavidus > Cupriavidus sp. FW305-26. The sequence continues at coordinate 217,320 of NZ_JBYTAH010000003.1, read as the reverse complement.
TATTGTCGCTGAGCTACACGCATAAACGCGCTGCGATGGCGTTCGCCCCAGATATACGAGTGCGTGGGAAAGTTGGGGAGAACGATGTCGAAAGAGGGCCGTGCTGCAACTGGATAAGCCACTCTCGTCACTGACTCATGAGGACATGCTCGCCTACGAGCGCTTCTTGGCCGACCCGCAACCGGCGGCATGCTGGGTGCTGGCCGGTACTAGGAAGAACGCTCGCGGGTGGTCACCCTAATCGGCGCCCGTTTGCCGGGCCGTTGACCGCCAAGGCGCGTCAGTATGGCTTTGATGAAGCTCAAGAATCGCAGGACATGTTCCTGCGGCAGTTCGACAAACTACGCGCGAATCGGATCATTCCATAGTCGCCGGCTCAATTGCGGTTCCCTATGCGCGCAACTGAGCGCAGGACGTCAGCTTCCGCCGGCAAAAACTATCGTTCCTCACCAAGCCCCCTTCGCCTTCTTCCCACGCGTTTCCGAGATTCTGGGCTGCACGCGGGTTTCCCTTCCGGCATCGCCTCACCCGTCAATGCGGGGGCACACGGACTCTTGCTCATACATCGATCTGAAGTGACTGGCTAACGGTCAAGTCTTGCAGCCAACTTGTAGCGAGCCTGGAGCAGGCAATCGAACGCGCGGTGTAAGACTGCCCGGTGTGGCCGGTGACCGAGGCATGGATGGCCTTGCAGGATGTCAGCCTGATTGCTCCAGTAACCGTAGTCGCCGAGCTTGGCGATTAGCGACGCTTCTCCGATGCGCCGCAACGGATGGCGTATTCGGGCCTGGTGCCAAGCGAGCATTCCAGCGGCAAACGAGACCGACGAGGCGGCATAACCAAGGCCGGCAATAGCCACGTGCGGCGGGTGTTCGTCGAGGCCGCCTGGACGTCATCCGGCGCGCAAGACGGCCGTTCTCCAACGGCGCGCAGACCAGTAGATTGCATAGTGCATGCCTCAGTGGCCGCTTTGTCTCGTTTCCATCACATACATAGTTTTCAGGTTGCGGCACACGCAACGCAATCTTGCGCAGCGGGCCAATTCTCTCTGACAGCATTGGCGCCTAACCTTTAAGACATCACCGTGATTTGAGCGCGACCCGAACCCGAGCTGGCGCACGCTGATCGGTTCGAGGCACGGCATGGACGCCAAGCAAGGACCAAGTCACGACAGCCTGAACCCGCAACGGTCGGCTGCTAGTCCTTGCATTGATCGCTGTGCTGTGCAAACTCACGTTTTTTAGGGAAACTACGATGGCAAAGTTGGTGGTGCTATACAAGAAGCCTGCAGACACGGCGGCGTTCGATTCATATTACTTCTCGACCCATGTTCCAATCGCCAAGAAAATCCCCGGCCTGCGACGCTACGAGGTCAGCAGCGGCCCAGTTTCAAGCCCTGCCGGCGATTCGCCGTTTCACCTGATTGCAGTGCTGAGCTTCGATTCGCTGGCTGCGCTCCAGCAGGCGATGGCTTCCCGTGAGGGCGCCGCCGCGGCAGCTGACGTCGGCAACTTTGCCCCGTCCGGCGTTGACATGCTCATATTCGACACCAAGGAAGTTTAGCCTGGGTTTTACGGCCCACTTTCTTTGAGAGGAGGTGGGTTGTACCCGCTATCAAGATAAACATCGCGATGCAGGAGGTCCCGGGGGCAAGCCGCATGTCAAATGGCACCACAGCTGGCGCGGGACCCGTCATTCGCGCCACATGGAGCGTGACCTACAGACTGGTTGTTTGCCGCGCGCTCAGGGCTCCATACAGTGGGCACATGGCTCCTCGTCAGCATCCGCAGCGTCTTCGAAGGTATGCTGATTCTGCAGCTAGCTGTGCATCACCTCGCATCGGATCAACATCGTTGCCGCCGGCTCCTCGTCACCGCCGGCATGGCCGGCTTTGGCTGACACATCGCAGATATACTTGCCGGGAGACAAGGCATCCGCATTCATCTTCAGACGTTCAGTACCTCGTTATACGGATAGAAAAGAACCGCTGGCATCGAAGCTCAGTGTTGGCTCAGTCCTCGCCTGGAGCACATCCCTGGAAACGCCCGGGGCCATCTCTCGGACGATGAGGCCGGCGCCAGTCACATCGATGACCGCCAGGTCGGTGATGATGCGGTTGACCACTCCCGCTCCGGTGAGCGGCAATGAACAGCGCTCCAGGATCTTCATCTCGCCATCGCGCGTGTTGTGTTCCATAACCACCACGACGCGGCGCACTCCACCGACGAGGTCCATCGCGCCACCCATGCCCTTGACCATCTTTCCCGGAATCATCCAGTTTGCCAGGTCCCCAGCCGCGCTGACCTGCATGCCTCCCAGGATCGTAAGATCCATATGACCGCCGCGGATCATCGCGAAAGACATCGATGAGGAACAGATGGATGCGCCTGGCGCCATCGTGATGGTTTGCTTGGCGGCATCGATCAGGTCAGGATCGATCTCGTCTTCATACGGAGGTGGTCCAATGCCGATCAAGCCATTCTCTGATTGAAGCCATACCTGCATGCCGTCCGGCACGTGCTGAACTATCTTCGTTGGCAACCCAATGCCCAGATTGACATAGTCCCCGTCGCGAAGTTCGGCGGCCGCCTTCGCGGCCATCTGGTCATGCGTCCACGCCATGTCTTGCCTCCTTGTTGTCGCGCGAGCGGAAGCTCTTGCGTTCGATACGTTTCTCCGGATTAGGAACAACAACCAGACGGTCGACAAAGATGCCGGGCAGATGGATCTCGTCGGGATCGAGCTGACCGACTTCCACAAGCTCTTCCACTTCCACCACCGTGATGCGCCCGGCCATCGCAACTTCCGGATTGAAGTTGCGGGCGGTACGGCCGAACATGAGATTGCCGGCACGGTCGGCGACTCGCGCCTTCACCAGCGCAATATCGGCCTTGAGGCCGCGCTCCATGACGTAGCGCTCGCCATCGAACTCGCGTACTTCCTTGTTGTCGGCCACGACGGTACCAACGCCCGTCCGTGTGTAGAACGCCGGAATGCCAGCGCCGCCAGCGCGCAGCCTCTCCGCCAATGTGCCCTGAGGATTGAATTCGAGCGCCAGTTCGCCGCTGAGGTACTGGCGCGCGAACTCCTTGTTCTCGCCTACATAGGACGCGATCATTTTGCTGATCTGACGAGTCTGGAGCAGCAGGCCCAGTCCAAAATCGTCAACGCCGGCGTTATTGCTGATACAGGTGAGACCGGTCACGCCGGTATCGCGCAATGCGCAGATCAGGGCCGCCGGAATGCCACAAAGCCCGAATCCTCCGACTGCTATGGTCTGTCTGTCCTCGACAATGCCATCGAGCGCGTCCATGGCGCTTCTGAATAGTTTGTTCATCTCCGTCACCATCCACTTCTGACAAGGGGTTCTGACAGATCAGTCGAGGAAGTCCGCCGACGTCGCTGTCGTGCTGCCCATTATTGTTCGTGCTTTTTTCAACAACAACGGCAACGAACGCAAGGTCGTTGTGCGCAGATGCACAAAGGATGACGGGAGGGTTGGGCGAAAGCGGTGTTGCGGCTAACTATCGCCGAAACTCGTCCGGGTGACGGGAAACGACTTCGCGAATGAAGTCCCACACACAGCGGATACGCCTGATCCGGAACAGGTCTTCGGGCGCGGCGATCCACAAAGTGCGCGTAATCAGCGGCTGGTCAGGGAAGATGCTGACGAGATCTGAGCCGGTGCCAGCGACATAAGGCGTCAGCAGGACCAGGCCCATCCCCGCTGCGGCGGCGGCCCGCTGGGCCAGGACGCTCGTCGTGGTGAAGTGCCGTCTGGGACTCGGCGTCAGCTCTTCGAGGATGCGATACCGCTCGCTGACCGAGCCGTCGTGGACGTAGTCCACGAACGCGTGCTCGGCAACATCGGCAAGCGCCCCGATCGCAGGGCGGGCCTTCAGATACGCCGGCGAGCCATAGAGGAAGTAGTCCACTTCAGCCAGGCGCGCCGTCGTATAGCGGCCGACCTGCGGCGGCTCCAGCGTCACCAGGATCTCGACCTCGCGCGTCACGAGGCTGGGAAACTGGGGCTGCGCCATCAACTCGACATGCAGATCGGGATGCCGGGCATGGAGATCCACCAGGCTGGGCGCCAGCACGTTGATGCCAAACGCCTCTGGCGTGCCAACCCGAACCGTGCCGACGACGTCGCCCGACTGGCCCTCGCTCTCTTCGATGGCGCCGAGCAACGCATTCTCCATCCGCTCCGCATGCGGAACCAGCGCCTTGCCGGCGTCGGTGAGGGAATAGCCATTGCGACGCCGGTCGAACAGCACCGTGCCCAGGCTTTCTTCCAGACGGTCAATCCGACGTGACACGGTCGAGTGCTCAACACCGAGCTTTTCCCCGGTCAGGGAAATCTTCCCGTTCCGCGCAAGTTCGAGAAAGAACCTGAAGTCGTTCCATTCCGGATGTTTCCGCATGGCATTTCCATATGTGCATGGACGCACAGTAATCTTGCATATTTGCCGTTGTCGTGCAAAAAAGCAATACACATAATCTCCAACACCTCGAGCCGACCCCGCCGGAACCAGACAGGGCGCGCCAGCGTAGCGACCGCCGCACTCGTTGCTCGAGGATCCCAAAATAAGTGTTGGAGACACCCATGTCCGTCGTTGTCGCGCTCGCCGCCCTGGCGTGCCTGATGGTGGCCGCCTATCGCGGCTACAGCGTCATCCTGTTCGCCCCGCTGGCCGCGCTGGGCGCTGTGCTGCTGACCGATCCGTCAGCGATCGCGCCGGTCTTCTCCGGCGTCTTCATGGAGAAGATGGTCGGCTTTGTGAAGTTGTACTTTCCCGTGTTCATGCTCGGCGCCGTGTTCGGCAAGGTGATCGAACTGGCAGGCTTTTCCGAATCGATCGTCGCCACCGCGATCCGGTATATCGGCTCTGCGCGCGCCAACCTGGTCATTGTGGCCGTCTGCGCACTGCTGACCTACGGTGGCGTGTCGGTGTTCGTGGTGGTGTTCGCGGTCTATCCGTTTGCCGCCGAGCTCTACCGTCAGGGCAATATCCCGAAGCGATTGATGCCGGGCGCCATCGCGCTGGGCGCATTCTCGTTCACGATGGATTCGCTGCCGGGCACGCCGCAGATCCAGAACATTATCCCGACCACCTTCTTCAAGACCACTTCGTGGGCCGCGCCGATGCTCGGCATTCTGGGGTCCCTGTTCCTTGTCCTGGTCGGCCTGTTCTATCTGGAATCCCGCCGGCGCGCCGCAGCCAAGCGCGGCGAGGGCTACGGCACTAACCTCCTCAATGAGCCGCAACGAGTGGAAAGAAGCAAGCTGCCTTCGCCGCTGCTGGCCATCCTGCCGCTGATTGTGGTCGGCGTGTCGAACTTCTGGCTCACGCGCCTGATTCCGCTCTGGTACGGCCACGCCCACAGCGTGTCGTTGCCGGGCTTGTCGAAGCCGGTCGAAACCAAGGTCGCAAGCGTGACCGCGATCTGGGCCGTGGAAGGTGCGCTGGTCCTGGGCATCGTCGTGGTGCTCGTGACGGCCTTCGGCGCGGTGCGCCGGCACTTTGCGGAAGGCACCAGGGCAGCCGTCTCGGGCGCGCTATTGGCGTCGATGAATACCGCGTCAGAGTACGGATTCGGTGGCGTGATTGCCGCGCTGCCAGGCTTCCTCGTGGTCAGCGACGCGCTGCGCGGCATTCCGGACCCGCTTGTGAACGCGGCCATTTCCGTCAGCACGCTGGCCGGCATCACCGGCTCGGCATCGGGCGGCATGAGCATCGCGCTGGCCGCAATGTCCGAAGCGTTCATTCAGGGTGCGCACGCCGCGCAGATTCCGCTGGAGGTACTGCATCGCGTGGTCTCGATGGCCAGCGGTGGCATGGACACGCTGCCCCACAACGGCGCGGTCATCACGCTGCTGGCCGTCACCGGCCTCACGCACCGCGAATCGTATCGCGACATCTTCGCCATTACCTTGATCAAGACGCTTGCCGTGTTCTTCGTGATCGGGGTGTTCTACACAACCGGACTGCTCTGACGCGCCGGGCCCGCTTCCGGCTTCTCGCTGTTTATTCAAAGGATGAAAGCTGCCATGAATCATCGCACCTTGTATCAGGACTACCAGAACATTGCATTCGACCGTCCCGCCACGGGCGTACTTCGCCTGACCCTCAACAAGCCCGAGCGCATGAATGCACTGGATTCGCGTGGACATGCCGAGCTGGCCGAAGTCTGGAAGGGGATCGACAGCGACCCGGAGGTCAGCGCGGTCGTCCTGTGCGGCGCAGGCCGGGCCTTCTCCGCCGGTGGCGACTTCGAGATGATTCGCGAGATGACGGAGGACTTCGACGTCCGGACCCGTGTCTGGCGTGAAGCCCGGGACCTGGTCTACAACATCATCAACTGCTCGAAGCCGATCGTCTCGGCCATTCACGGTCCTGCGGTCGGCGCGGGACTGGTGGCCGCCCTGCTCGCGGACATCTCGATCGCGGCCAGATCCGCACGCATCGTCGACGGCCATACCCGGCTGGGTGTCGCGGCGGGAGACCACGCAGCCATCGTGTGGCCCCTGCTCTGCGGCATGGCAAAAGCGAAATACCACCTGTTGCTCTGCGAGCCGCTCAATGGCGAAGAGGCGGAATCGATCGGGCTGGTTTCGCTGTGCGTCGACGAGGCCGCGCTTCAGGACAAGGCGGTGGAAGTGGCCACACGGCTCGCATCGGGGGCTCCGTCGGCGATTCGCTGGAGCAAGTATGCGTTGAACAACTGGCTGCGTCAGGCCGGCCCGATTTTCGACACCTCGCTGGCACTGGAATTTATCGGCTTTGGCGGTCCCGAGGCACGCGAAGGGCTGGCCTCCCTGCAGGAAAAGCGCGCGCCGGCATTCTCGCAGCGCTCTTCGGTCTGAAGGAGATGAAATGATGGAAATGAAGAGGGTGGCCTTTGTCGGCGCTGGAAGCATGGGCGCGCCCATGGCTCGCTGTGCGCGGCGCGCAGGATTCGATCTCATCGTCTGCGATCGGAATCAGGCCGTGCTCGACGCCTTTTCGGGCGAGGGAGCGCGCGTGACAACCTCGGTGGCGGAATGTGCCTCTGCAGATGCGATCATCGTCCTGCTAGCCAACGACGCTCAGATCCTGGAAGCGATGCTCGGGCCGGGCGGACTTGCAGACGCCTTTCCGGCGGGACACCAGCCAGTCGTTTGCATGATGAGCACGACCTTGCCCGATACGCTCCAGACCATCAGCGCCGGCTTGCGTGCTTCCGGGGCACGCCTCATCGATGCGCCCGTCAGCGGTGGGATCGTGGGCGCAGAACAAGCCACGCTCACGGTCATGATGGGGGGCGATCCAGAAGATGTGGCTGCTGTGATGCCGTTGATGAGATCGATGGGAAAAAACATCTTCCACTGCGGGGCCCTTGGCTCTGGCGAGGTTGTGAAAATCATCAACAACATGCTTTGTATCGCAAACATGTTCCTGACGGCTGAAGCCATCGACCTGGCGGAACGCTATGGCGTCAGCTTTGAGAGCCTCGCCCCCATTCTGAATGTCAGTACCGGACGCAATTTTCTTACCGAAGATGCCGGGATTGGCCGAAGCCAGTACGCCGCATGGGCCCGATCCGAAGCCGCATTCACTTCACTTCACAATGTCGTCAGCAAGGACCTGCACCTGGCAAAGAAGCTGGCGGATACGACCGGTATCGATTTGCGGTTACTGGATCGGGTCTCCCAGTATCTCGACAGCACCGATAGCCAGGCAATGCAACGATGGATGCGCCATGGTCACGTAGTTGCTTGAACCACGCTCATCTGAGGTGATGAAGACGCGGCTTGCGCCGTTCGAGGCATTGCCACTTCGCGGATTCGATCACGCGCTTTGCGCGTGGTCTAGGGTTGGCGCGCAGCGCCGACCGGAGCAGCGCAGAGCAGGAGATCGACGCAATGAACGGTCTGCACCAGCAACTTGAGACAGCAAATGAGCCGTACTGGCCCGCCATGTATTTTCATGATCGTGAAACTATGTCAGTTTGGGTGATGGTCACCTAAGGCAGGAGGGCCGTACCGACTGGCACGCACCTCTGCTAGCCGCATACAGGATGTAGGCTTGTACCGGGCGACATGGAGCGTTAGGTCTTCCGGCTGAACAGGCCAAGAATGAAATCGCGCGCATGAACGATGCGTGGATTGCGCATCGAGGCCTTGTTCCATACCAGATAGAGGTTGTTGGTCGGCGCGTCCTTGGCTCGGGTGACGGAAACCAGTCGTCCCGACGCCAGCGCCTCGGTGCACTGATAGTCGGGCAACACGCTCCACCCCTGTCCCTTGACGACCAGGTCCTGGATGATGCGCAAATCGGGGATGGTCAGCGCGGCCTGCAATGTCGGCGCAAATTGGAACATGGCCGCCCAGATCGGCCGGATCAATGGCAAATCCTCGTCATAGGCAATGAGCGGGAGCGCCGGAACGTCCGAAGATGGTCGAGGTGGCTCATGGCGTCGACTTATCGCCGCTGGCAACACGCTCGCGACGAAGATCAGGTAGTGTGACCGCGGCCTGTATGAAGCAGCGTCCACTTGCCTACCGTCGCACGCCAGCCGGGCTCCCGACAGTATCTCACCCATAAGAATATTTATCCAAGTCCTTAAAATTGATTCCTCCGTACTCGGAGCAGAGGTCAAGAAACGCTGCTCGGATGACAGCATCAGCTCGCCCAGCAGCAATAAGAATAATTATCCATAGACAAAAAAATAATAATTTTATCTATTTATGCAAGCGCTCTACGATTCGTATCAGTTGCGGCGTCAAGCCGCCCTCAAGGACAGTCGAGAGAGATCCATGCCATTTGTTGTTTACATCTTCACGCTCAGTGCGTTTGCACTGGGCCTCGCGGAGTTCGTTCCCATCGGCCTGACCGACGTCATGGCACACAGCCTGAACGTCGATATTGAGCAAGCCGGAAGCGCTGTGACGACGTACGCGCTGGGCGCGACCTTTGCCGCGCCAGTCCTGACGGCTTTGACGGCCGGATGGACGCGCAAGTGCACCATGCTGATGACCGTCTTAGTCTTCACCGTCGGCAGCCTGGCCGCGGCCGTCGCTACCAATCTGTCCACCTTGCTGATCGCGCGTTTCGTCGCTGGAATGGGGCACGGCCTGTTCCTAGCGGTTGCCTCCAGCACGGCAGCTCGTCTTGTGGGAGCGAAGAAGGCCAGCAGCGCTGTGGCCGTCGTATTCGGTGGCTTCACGATCGCCATGGCAATCGGCGTCCCGGTCAGCACTTACCTGGGCGGCACGATCTCCTGGCGCCCGGTGCTCGGCGCGATCGGGGCATTCGGTGCATTGGGCTTCCTGGGCTTACTGCTGGGCATGAAGGAGCCTCCGCAAACGCAGGGGCATGAAGGTTCGGACTCCGTCGGCCAGGCGTTGAAGGCGATCGTCGACCCCGTTCTGCTCTTCGCCGCCCTCGTGACGGTCCTGGGCTATGCCGGCTCGTTTACCGCCTACACCTACATCGCACCGCTGCTTACGAAGGTCACGCACGTCAGCAGCCAAACGGTCGGCATCTTTATGCTGGTCTATGGCGTGCTTGCCGCGATTGGCAACGTGATCGGGGGCAAGCTTACCGACCGACTCGGGGTAAACCGGGCAAGCGTAGCCTTGATCGCCGGCATTACCACCATCGCACTGGGCATGTGGGCGCTTGCCTCGTCATCCCCCGCAATGGGCATTCTTGTCGCGCTGCTGGGCATGTTCACCTTCGCTGCAGTGCCGGCCCTGCAAGCCCGTCTGGTCGGCGTCGCCGAGCAGCATGCTCCCCACGCCCATGGCGTGGCCGCCGGCCTGAACATCGCCGGCTTCAACTCTGGTATCGCGCTCGGTTCCCTGGTCGGCGGCATGACCCTCGGCACCCTGGGCGTTTCCTACACCGGCATCGCGGGCGCCGTGATCTCCACCCTCGGTTTGATGGTACTGCTTGTGCAACTGGCTCGCAGCGGGGGCGTTGACTACCGCGCGGTGGCCGGGACGGGTCACTAAGGCGCCGACACCAATCGAGCAGCATGGATGCTCAATAACGGCTATGACTTAGCCCTGGCCGAACAGGCCATCGCAGGCGGCAAGGCCGACCTGGACGCCTTCGGCCGGTCCGTATCAACAACCCCGATCTTGTCGAACGCCTGCACCATGGAACGCTGCTGGCCCGGGTGAACACCGACTGGTTGGATGGCGGCGCACAGGGCTACACTGACTACCCGACGCTGGAGAATCAAAGCTCCTGAGTACGGCTACCGAGTCGAGCTTAGGAGACTGGTCTGTCGTGCGAGGGTTTAAGGTGCGCCGGGCCAGGAACTCTACGCCGTCGATGTGCTCGGCCAGGCTCGCGCAGTCGCGGAAGGCCTGGTGCATCTGCGCGCCCCAAGCGCCGTGGTGGCAAGATCCTCATTGAGGCCGAGCTGAATCACCACGTCGTGGGCGGCGAGCTGCTTGGACGCCTTCCAGAGCTCCTGGTCGTATGCACCTAATGGGACCCGCGATAACCGGACACCAGCCAGGCGGTACAGAGGCCACGCACACTGTCGAGCTCACGCTGTATTATCGGCAGGCGAACCAGTGCCTGAATGCCTGTCAGGAATGTTCGCTGCTCGGCTGCTGCCAAACCCCATGCACCAGTAGCCTCGCTTGAGTAACCACGCGGGCCGCCGTGGTGGTGCCCGATATGGGCGCGTACCAGCACTTCCTGAGCAGGACACTGACCCGCATCCGGGGCGTTGAGCACATACGGTCCAGCTTTGCACTCAAGACCGTGCAGAACCGTACGTCCCCGATACTCTAGCGCGGGCCGGCGGCCAGCGGATGCTGGCACATCGCGGATCAGCCGAAGCCGCCCTATGGACACTACGGCTATTTTCAGCAGCGCCGCGCATCAGACTCTGCGCAATCTGCTCTACCACGGGCTGTCTCTGCGAACGACACACTGTAGTTTCTGCCGACACATGTGTCTTTCAGACGATTACCGGCTCTTCCTTCATCCGTAGCGGAACGCAAGCGTTGGTATCTGGCATGACGCTTGCTCAAGTAGCTCGCGCGGCCAAACTGGCTGACCCCATCTGACCTTTCAAAACCCGAACTTTTTCAAACCCACCTCTACGATGAAACCTCGCTTGATTCGAGGTCATATCTTGGTGTGGGCGTGTCTATCCTGAATGGAGAATCCTCCTTTGTCACCAGCCCTTTTCACCCCCCTTCGCGTGCGGAATCTTGATCTCCCGAATCGCATCGTCATTTCCCCGATGTGCCAGTACTCGGCTACCGATGGTTGCATGAGTGACTGGCACCTGATCCATCTCGGACAGCTATCCCTCTCCGGGGCCGCGCTCTTGACAATCGAAGCAACTGCTGTGGTGCCGGAGGGCCGCATTAGTTACGGCGACGTCGGTCTCTACAATGACGCAACAGAATCCTCCATGGCCAGGACCCTCGAAGGCGTGCGACGCTGGTCAGATATGCCCATTGCCATCCAACTGGCCCACGCTGGCCGCAAGGCTTCGACAGACATCCCGTGGCTTGGACGCAGTCAGATTCAGCCGGATCATGAAAACGGCTGGCAAACTGAGGCCCCATCTGCCATTCCGTTGGATTCCTCCTATCTGCCACCAACCGCTCTCGACAAGGACGGCCTAAAGCGGGTGCGAGATGCATTCGCCGCCGCGGCCAGACGCGCCGCCCGGCTCGGCATCGATGCCGTCCAGATTCACGCTGCGCATGGCTATCTCCTACACACGTTCCTGTCGCCACTTTCGAATCAGCGCACAGACGAATATGGGGGATCTCTGGAGAACCGCGCCCGCTTTCCGCTGGAAGTCCTCGACGCGGTTCGGGATGCCTTTCCTTCCGACCGCGCCGTTTCGGTCCGCATCTCGGCGACCGACTGGGTTGAAGGGGGCTTCACGCTCGATGAGGCTGTCGCCTTTTCGCAGATGCTCGAAGCCCGCGGGGCGGATGCCATTAACGTGTCGACTGGCGGCCTGCATCCCGCTCAGAAAATTGTGCTCGCGCCGGGCTACCAGGTGCCGCATGCACGCGCCGTCAAGGCCGCGGTGAAGATTCCGGTGGTCGCCGTCGGCCTAATCTCCGAACCCACCCATGCAGATGCGATTGTCGCCGCCGGCGACGCCGACCTGATCGGCCTGGCCCGGACGGTGATCTACGATCCGCGATGGCCGTGGCATGCCGCCGCCGCGCTTGGTGGAACGGCTACCGCTGTCCCCCAGTATCTGCGCTGTGTCCCGCAACTGCATCGCAACGCATTTCGGGCGCAGCACCAACATTCCTTTCTGAATGAGCAGGTGAGCTGAGGCATCGCAACCGGCGGAGCATCCTGTCCGTTCGGGATGCCCCGCCGGCCGCTCCTCAAGATCAGCAGGAACATCAGCAACCCCGCCAGCAGGAGCGACGAGTGACCACAGTACTTCTCACACGCTTCCTGGCATGAACCCGGACGATCTCAGCGCACCGCCCCCAGCTTGTCCTGTGTTCGGGTCTCAAAATCGCTGGCGTCATGGCGCTCATGCAACTGGCCGGCAGCCTCTCCGCTCAAGCGGTTGACCATGCGGCCCCGCTTTACCGCCGGCCGTTCCAGAATGGAATCAGCCCAGCGCCGCACGTGCCGGTAGTCTTGCACCGACAAGAACTCGGCGCCGTCGTAGAGCCAGCCATTCACCAGTCCCCCATACCACGGAAATGTCGCGATGTCGGCAATCGTGTATTGGCCGCCTGCCAGGTATTCGGTTTGCGCCAGCCGCTGGTCGAGCACATCGAGCAAGCGCTTGGCCTCCATGGCAAAGCGGTCGATTGCATACTCGATCTTGGTCGGGGCATAGGCATAGAAGTGTCCGAATCCGCCACCGACATAAGGGGCGCTTCCCATTTGCCAAAACAGCCACGACAGACATTCGGCGCGCGCGGCGGCGTCGGTCGGGAGGAACTCGCCGAACTTTTCGGCCAGATAAAGCAGGATTGCCCCGGACTCAAAGATTCGCAAGGGCTCAGCGCCGGAACGATCGACCAGTGCCGGGATCTTCGAGTTTGGATTGACCGCGACAAAACCGGTGCCGAACTGCTCGCCCTGGCCGATCCGGATCGGCCAGGCATCATACTCCGCGGCGGCGTGACCCAGCACCAGCAACTCCTCCAGCAGGATCGTTACCTTCTGGCCGTTCGGGGTAGCAAGCGAGTACAACTGCAGCGGATGACGGCCGACCGGCAACGCCTGTTCGCGGGTAGCGCCGGCAATCGGCCGATTCAAACTGACACCGCTCCTGTTCCAGGTCCAGACTTTGGGCGGCATGTAATCGGGAGGATTGTTCATTTCGTCACTCCGGGTGGCAACGGGTCTGTCGATGTCACACCGGCAGATTCACTCATGCCTGTACACAGGCAGCGGGTCGGGAGCCGGCCGTTTCAAATTGATCCAGCGTTGCACGGACGGTCGTTGCCACTGGTGCCCAGCGTAGTCGACCAGTCGTTGCGGAACAGGATCGCCACTCAGGATCAGGCGATTGAGCATGATGGCCAGCTCCAGGTCGGCCACACTCCATTCACCGAACAGTTGTGGCGCGCCGGCAGGGACCAGCCTGTCAGCGATGGCGAACAGCTTGTTCGCAGCCTCTTCTGCTTCGCTATCCAAGGGCTCTGCCCAAGTCTTGCAGAAGAGCCTGTCCGACGTACGGGCACGCCTGAGCGGCATCAGGTCCGTACGCAGCCACGACTGGACCTGCCGCGCCCGCGCCCGCTGCTGCGGATCTCGGGGATATAGCGCTGTCCCCGCGAACACCTCGTCGATGTACTCCGTAATGGCGGAAGACTCGGACAACGCGAATTCACCATGGACCAGAGTAGGCACCTTGCTTGTCAGTGACGCGGCTGCATAGGCGGGCGTATGCTGCGCTTTCCTGCCGAGGTCGATGGTGCATAGGTCAAATGGCAACCCCTTCTCGTGCAGGGCAACAAACACCGGCATTGCAAATGGGCTGACGAAGTTAGCATCTACGTAGAGCTGCAATCTGGCAGACATATGCAGATCCCTCCTCTCGGCTTGGCGAGCTTGGCTGAATTCAGGACAGCATGATGGAGACGCCGCCAGCGTTGGCGGATTCCAGCAGCGCATCCAGGACGCGCTGCGTTTTCTGCGCCACCTCTGGCCAGAACGGATCGCGTTTACCCGACAGGACGAGTTCGGCGAACGTCCGGTACAGGTTCGACTCCTGCGCGGTCGTGTGGTTGTTGCTGTACTCCGGCAGCGAGATCGTACGCTCGTGTTTCTCCAGGTTGAAGAAGCATCCGTTCCCGCCGAAGCTGTCGTTGCCTACCGTAAACGAGATCTCATTTCCGTAGTGCGGCAATACAAAGTCCTTCAGGTGCAAGTAGCCATTCAATCCGCTGATGTAGGCCCACTGCTGGCGGCTGGTGTTGAAAGCGTTGTAGAGCGTCGCCGAAACCCCATTGCCAAAGAACAGTTCACCCGAGAATTCGACAGGCGTCACACCTGAGCCGTCGGGTCGTTGCACGCCTTGCAGGATGCGGCCACGCACTTCAACAGGCAGGTCGTAGTTCAGGGCGAAGAGGATAAGCCGAATGTTGTACCAACCCACATCACCAAGGCAGCCGGCTGGTTCCGTCAGGCAGTTGCGCTGAATCCATCCGTCATCTCCAATGAAGCTGAAATGCGTGGCAATACGGCGAATCTCGCCAACACTGATGCCGTCATCAAGCACTGAGCGCATCGCCTGCAAGCGCGTCGAGTGCTGGAACATGACGCCGTCCATTACCTGCACGCCGGAGGCGTTGGCCGCATCGATGATCCGCTGCAGGTCGGCCGCCGTGATACCGCAAGGCTTCTCGATCACGATATGCTTGCCTGCCTGCGCCGCTTTGACCGCCCATTCGGTCCGGACGGCGGTCGGAAGCGGAATATAGAGGGCGTCGATGTCCTGACGCGCGATCAGCGCCTCGTACCCTTCGACTGCTTCCACGGCGTAAGGCGTGGGCACCGACGCCTGACATTCATCGATGAACCGTTGTGCGCTCTCAGCCGAGCGGCTACCGACCGCGACAATACGGCTGTTACCGGCATTAATGATTGCATGCCAGTTCTTCTTTGCGATGCTCGCAGAGCCTAGGATGCCCCAGTGGCAAGTTCCTTCAGCGGTGGTCATTACCCGCGTTCTCCTGATGACTAGGGATGTACAGATGATAGCCATGCCGTCTGCGCCGGCAAAATGAACTTTCTTTGTCGTCTTGTGAGTAAAACTTGACCATCGATGATTGCGTGGAAGACTGGGCCATGTGCGTTCGGTACAATGGAAACGCGTACTGCCTGACAGGCCTGCACGAACGATAATGCTCGCGAAGTCGTCAAACTGCGCGAGCGTGGGCAATCAGTGAGTTCGTCGTTCTAGCGGCTGTGACACTGAACATTGGAAACCAGACGCTGCGCGGCGAAAGTGAGCGTACCAGCGATGGCAGCCATGAGGATCGATAGTCCAATCAGAGACGCGTCAAGCCCCAGCCGGTCTGCTGCAACCCCAAGACCAAGCACGGGAACAATGCCGCCGAGATAGGCAATAGTGAAGAAGGATGAAATCATTCCTGCCCGGCGCACAGACGTCGTCATGGCATTGACGACCAGCAGAGCGGACATGAAGGTAAGGCCCTGACCGAATCCACCGAGTACATCGCTTGCGATGAACAACAACCCGGAGGAAAACTTCACTGATGCTGCCAGCATCGCCAGGGCGGCGGTCACGAGAAGGGAACCCACCACAAGCCCTCTTTTAGGATCGATCCCAGTGAACGTAACTTGAGCAGCCGCTGATGCCGCAAAGAGCATGGCGACCCCAATGCCGCCAACGGCCGGCCCGTCCCATGGAAGAAAGGTATCAAAGAATGAAGGCGCCAGTGATGCAAAGAGACTGAAAAGGGTGTAGCCAATAAACGCGATGACCGCCACCGTGGCAAATTGCTTGACCTGATGCATGTCGGGCAAATGAAAGCGTAGACGCGGAAAGAAGCCGGCGATTGTTGAAGGTTGCCCGTGTCTCTGGCTGCCCAATGCCACAAGAGCCAGCAACAGCGCACCGCCCAGCACGCCGTAAGGCAGGTGCAGCGGGAATGGCAAGTCTTGCGCGATAAAACCACCAACCAGTGGTCCTAGGCCTAGGCCGACAATGGTCATCAATGACCCGATCGATGAAGCTTGCCTCAGTCGGTTTGGCGGCGAAGCCGCTACCAGTCCGGCCGTCGCTGACGTGGAAGCAATGCCTGCGGCGACTCCGATTGTGAAACGCCCGATCGAAAGAATCAGAAGATCCGGAGCGACTCCGGAAAGGACGAGTCCGGCAAGTGCGAGTGTCGCTGCCACCCGCAACGTCCGGATATGGCCAAGATGGTCGCTGAGATGACCGAGAAACAGCAATGCCAACAGCGTGCCGACCATGTAAGCGGTATAGGCAATCGTCACGCCGCCCGGCCCGATATGAAACACTTCTTCATATATGGGATATAACGGGCTGGCGACGGTTGCACCGGCCATGATGGCGCTCAGCGTGTAGGCCATGACAAGGAACTGCGTGTTGGCCCAGCGACCGCTGGTTCCTGAGTGTGTTTGCGTGTCCATTCCGAATTTCCCTGGTATCTGATCTGGTGACCAAGGATAGTCCGGCGACTCTGCGCGGTGAATGACGGTGGCGTGCAACGCTGCGTTGCATCAAAGGCAAGGCGTGATGCTCTGGCCGCCCGGCGCCGCGTAGTGCTTTGGCAGCATTCGGGACCAGCTCCGGCCCCTGGCGTCGGCCTGCGCTCCAGTAATGCTGCCAGTTTGCGCAATGCCTGCGATAACTGTGCGCGGTCCTGGGCGCCGCCCAGCGAAATGCGGATTGCATTCGGCGGATTGGAGCCTTCCCAGAATCCATCGGAAGGCGTTACCCTCAGGTCCTCCGCCAGCGCCGCCTGTGTCAGCTGATGCGTTGATCAGTATCCTGGCTCGGGGCTTCGCGGCTATGCTCCTTCTTTGCTTGTCGCATCACCTCACCGGCTTTCCCCGCTTTCCCCACAGCGTGCGGGCTTCGCGCGTACATCGCCTGAAATTGCCGAGTTTCCTCATGTAGCCACTTACGCAGCGCCTGGACCCTGAATGTCTCCAGCAAGGGTTGGGGGCAGATGAACCAATAGGCCCACGGGCTAGCCGCATCGATGTCGAACAAGCGGACGAGGCGTCCATTGACGACGTCCTGCATGGCCAACGAGCGCCGCACCAGCGCAACGCCCTGACCATCCATCGACGCCTGTATCAGGTGCGACGCATCCTGATACAGCACGCCGCGTCGCGGTTCTGTCCATCCTTCCAGGCCCGCGGCCAGGAACCAGGCCCTCCACATCTCGTAGTCGTGGCGTAGTAAGGTCACGCCAGCCAGGTCTTCAGGCGTCTTTGGCAAGTTCCCGCCATTGAACGTTGGGGCACAGGCCGGGAAAAAGACCTCGTCGAGCAGCGGCTCGACGAATAGCTCCGGATAATTGCCGTCCCCGAAACGCAGCACGACATCGACGTCATCACGGTTGAAATCGGTGAGCGTATGCGTGGACTGCAGTTCGACGTCGAGTTCGGGGTACTGCTCGATGAAGCGTCCAATGCGGGGCGTCAACCAGCGCGCGGCAAACGATGGGAGCAAGCTGATCACAAGACGCTTTTCGCGATCACCCGAGCGCATCGACTCGGTTGCCGACGCGATATCGAACAGAGAAGACCGGATTTGTTCCGCATAGCGCCGCCCGCGATCGGTCAACGTTATTCGCCTGCCATCCCGCTTGAACAGCGCGATGCCAAGGTCGGCTTCCAGTGAACGGATCTGATGACTGACGGCACTGTGGGTGACGAACAGTTCTTCCGCAGCCCGCGAGAAGCTCTCCAGGCGGGCTGCGGCCTCGAATACCTTCAGAGAGCTCAGATTTGGTAGTTGTCGCAAGTCCATGACGGGTCCTGGATGCACATGGTCAGTCTGCACGCCCAACATCAATGATCAGATTCTACCCAGCATCTACGGCCACACATTGGTGATCGATCGATTACATATGGTCAGAATGCGGAGTGAGGCTCCCATCGCAGGGTAGTAATTACCCTAACACTCTGGCACCGATGTTAATTTTCGCACGATAATTAATAGGCCGCACCGCTCAAAGCAGCGGGCGGCCGGCAACGCCCGGCAATGGCAATTGACGCAGTGGAGTCCATGACGGCGACTCGTGACCATGGTGAGAGACAATGAAGCGTGAAGCAGAAGGCATCCTCGTTCTCGATGCGGACGGGACCATGAAGTTCGCCAGCGGACTCGGGCACGACGCCTTGATCGCGGGTCACCTCGTCCGCCTTTGGCAGGACCGCATGCGGACTCCTCTCAAGCGCGTGTCTGCCATGACCGATTTGGAACACCCCATGACAATCGCCGCCATTCCATCACGGGACGCGGTGTGCTTCCTGATCTTTGCCTTACAGGAAGCCAACGAGCTGAGCGAATTCCTGGCGACTGTCGACTCGGCGGAAGACATTCTTCGCCACTTCATCACCGATCCCTACAAGGCCATGGTGGTGGTGGACACCGCGGGCAAGATCACGTACATGAGCCCGGTCCATGAACGGTTCTTTGGCCTCAAGCGCGGCGAGGCTCTGGGTCGGCATGTCACCACCGTGATCGAGAATACGAAGCTGCAAGAGGTCGCGGTGACTGGCAAAGGTCAGGTTGGCCAGCTACAGGAAATGAACGGCATCAAGCGCGTGGTGTCGCGCCTGCCGGTCCTGGATCGCAATCAGCGTGTCGTTGCCGCGATAGGACAGGTGATGTTCAAAGGGCCGGAAGCGATGCAGGCAGTGACGACCGAGTTGGCGCAAGTTCGTCAGGAACTGGATTTCTACCGCCGAGAGCTTTCCGGCATCGGAAATCGTACCTACGGGCTGGATCAGATTGTCGGGAGCAGCGACGCGGTGCGCCGGCTCAAGGAAGACATTCTGCGCGTGGCACCGCTGGACGTACCCGTCCTGCTAGCGGGGGAAAGTGGCTCGGGCAAGGAGTTGGTTGCCCATGCCATCCATATGCTGAGCCCGCGCAGCGACAAGCCACTGGTGCTAGTAAACTCCGCGGCGATGCCGCCGAACCTGGTGGAAAGTGAGCTGTTCGGGTACGAGCCCGGCGCCTTTACGGGCGCAGATCGCAAAGGGCGCAAAGGCAAGTTCGAAGCCGCCGATACCGGTACGCTGTTCCTGGATGAGATCGGCGACATGCCGGTCGACATGCAGGTCAAGCTGCTTCGGGTGCTGCAGGATGGGCAGTTCGAGCGTATCGGCGGGGAGCGGGCGCGGCATTCCGACTTCCGGCTGATTTCCGCGAGTAACCGCGATTTCAGTGCCATGATCGCCAAGTCAAGCTTCCGCCTGGATCTGTTCTATCGCATCAGCGCAGTGACATTGCGCCTGCCCGCTCTGCGTGATCGGCTGGAGGATATCCCCGAGTTGGCCGACAAGTTCCTGGAGGCGTTTGGCACCCGCCATGGTGCGCCAAAGAAGGCGATTTCCGACTCCGCAATCCGCTTCCTGCAATCTTGCGCATGGCCGGGCAACGTCCGGCAATTGCAGCATGCTATCGAACGGGCTGCGATCTTCTGCGACGGCCCGATTCTTTCCATCGCAGATTTCGGCAATCTGGAAAGCGCCGATTCGGTGCTGGCAATGGGCTCCGTGAGTAGCCTGCCACGGAACGGCGAGAACGCCAACCCGGACATGCGCAAAGCAATGGAGCGCGTCGAGTCCGAGATGATCCTGGAGGCGATGCGCCGTACTGGTGGCAACAAAAAGCGCGTTGCGGAAGAGCTTGGCATCTCGCGTTCGTATCTCTACAAGCGACTCAGGCTTATGGAGGATGCATTGACCAGCGAGCTCGCGACAAGATAGGGACAATCCGCTCTTTGTCGCTCGACAAGCCGTTTGTACAACGCCTTGGCCGATAAATGCCCCCAACCACTGTCTGTCGGGCTGACTACTAGTTGGCCCGAGGGGCAGCGACCTGCATGCGGCAAAGGAATTGCCTTGCAAAGTCGCCGCCCAAGGAGAGGCTGCTCAGACTTGCGGAGCGCGCCTTCCTTGGCGCTAGGTTTTCGAAGGCGTCAGCATGTCTGCAAGCGCTTTGCGGAACTGCTCTGGCTTCCCGAAATACCGGCCCAGGTGAAGCCTCGATACTTTCCCGTCCTGCTCAATTGCCAGGGTCGGGTAGCCGCGCCCATCCAACGCATCAAGAAAGCCTTGCGTATTCTTGAAGTGTTCATCAAGGCCGAGCGTAGCCGCTTCGTAGGCGCTGGTAAATGCCTTCGCATCCAGCCCGAGTTCGACGGCAATGCGCACCAGTTCCTCTGGGTCGGAAATATGCTTGCCTTCCACGTAATAGGCTGTCTGGAGCCGCTTTAGCATCTTCAGTCCCGCGCCGGCCAGCGACTCCGCAGCGAGCATCGCTGCTGTCGGCGGCCCGGAATCGAGCTTGACGTCATAGTCAAACTGGGTGCCTTGCTGATATGCTTCGCCAAACTTCAGCCCGCTCAGCGCAGTGATGCGCTCCTCGTGGGGACGGACGAAGTCGCGCCACTCAGGCGACATCATCTGCGCCTGGGGTCCAGCCAGCATGCCCCCGCTATGCGGGACCACCTTCAGGCCGGGCATCTCGTCCGCAACGCTCACGAGAGGTGCGAGCCCGTAGCACCATCCGCAATAGGGATCATAGACATAGTGAAGGGTTGCTTGCTTGTCCATTTCAGTTCTCCAGGTTCAAAGCGTCTCGAGTGCAGCAGATGTTTTGGCAGAAGCGGCTTGCAGGGCCTGCTCCATCACTGCCGGCGGTTGCGCACCACCGATCATTGCATCGCCGATCCGAATCGTCGGCACTGAGCGGACCCCACTCAGGCTCGCGCGCATCTCCTCGGCAATGACTTCAGCCTCCCCTTCCCCGCTCACCAGGTAATCGCGCACGGCCTTTTCGTCAAAGCCGACGGATGCTGCCAGCGGCGCCAGCACATCGATTAACCCGATGTTTTCGCCACGAGAGAAATACGCGGCGAAGATCGCCTCGAACAAGCCCTCGACCATAGTCGCACTGCCGGTGCGCTGAGCAAACGCCATCAGGCGGTGCGCGAGCCGGGTGTTGGGAGTGATCGCCACTGCGTCGTAGTTGAATGCCAACCCCACCCTCTTGCCTACAAGGGCGACCTCCGCATCCATGCTTTGGGAGCGCGACCAGCTGCCAAACTTCGCGGTCCGGTACGCCTTGCGGTCGACGCCGGCCTTGGGCATATCCGGATTGAGCTCGTAGGGTGAATAGGAAATCCTGGGCGCGACCTCGCTGTTCACGCGTTGCGTCGCGAGCTTGAGGTTCTGATGGCCGATCCAGCACCACGGGCAAATGAAGTCATAGGTGACCTGGATTTCAACGGGTTTCATGACCACTCCATGCGATTGATGATGGAGCTAGGTTAGGCTGTGCCGGCAATGAACAGAATGGCATGGCCGTGCAAACCTGCATTGCTCGTGCCACAACGCTGCGTGCAAGGCGGTTCTCCAACTGTCGTGGAGAATGTGTCCTTGCCTTCCCCGCAACACAGCCTTGCATTGCCACCCCATTCTGGATTCGGGCAGGCGCTTCTACGATTCACGCCATCCAATCGCAAATCGGAGCAACACATGGACGCGAATCGATCCTCGAATGCCCAGCCGCTGGCGCCCGCCGAGGGCAGGCCAACCATATCTGCGGGGAATCCGCGCAAGGCCCTGATCGCCGGCGGTTCGCTGGGCGGGCTGTTCATGGCGACCGCGCTGCGCGCCGTCGGGTGGGACGTGGAAGTCTTCGAGCGCTCTCCCTCAAACCTCATCAGCCGTGGGGGCGGCATCGTTCTACAGCCGGAAGTGCTGCGCGCCTTTTCATTTGCAGGCATTGTTCCCGACGGGGCCTTAGGCGTGCGATCCCACGACAGGCTCTACCTCGACGAAAGCGGAGACGTGATTCAGCGGCAACATTCCCCGCAGACTCAGACTTCCTGGAATACGCTCTATTCCACACTGCTCAAGAACTTCCCCAAGGAGCACTATCATCGGGGCGCCCAGCTCACCGGCGTCGAGCAGGACGAACATGGCGTATACGCCACCTTCTCCGATGGGCGCCGGGAAACCGGCGACTTGCTGATTGGCGCGGATGGGGCGAACTCTGTTGTGCGCAAGCTCATGCTCCCCGATGTGTCGCCGACCTATGCGGGCTATGTTGTATGGCGCGGATTGATCGAAGAAAATCGACTGCCTGAAGCCGCAAAGCCACTGCTTTACGAGAACTTCGTGTTCCAGCACGACCCAGGCTCCATGATGCTGCAGTACATGGTGCCCGGCGTCGACGGTTCGACCGCCCCGGGTCACCGTCGTTACAACTGGCTTTGGTACCTGAAGGCCGAGCCAGGCGCAGAGCTCGGCGGCGTGCTGACCGATCGCGAGGGGAACCGGCGCAGTCATTCTGTTCCGCCCGGGTCGCTTGCGGCCGACCAGGAGGAGTGGATTCGACAGATGGGCGCCAGTCACGCCAATCCGGCATTCCAGGCCCTGATCGAAAGCACCCAGGATATCTTCGTCCAGGAGATTCAGGACCTGCAGGTGCCGCGCATGCGGTTCGGTCGAGTCTTGCTGACGGGCGATGCGGCGTTCATCCCGCGTCCCCACACCGCAGGCAGCACGGCAAAGGCCGCCGCCGACGCCGTCTCCCTGGCGAAGGCGTTGGACGGTGTCACCAACCTCGGGCGCGCACTGCGGACCTGGGAGCAGGACCGTCTAGAGCAAGGCATGCAGATGACTGAATGGGGAATCGGCATGGGCAACCGCATCATGAGCATCGCGCGACACTGAATCCACATGCTTCGACAGACGGAGATGCCCCACAGGGCGTGGCCGTCTGTCGTGGCTGTCCTCCTTGGCCACACACAGCTTCCGGATTGCTGCCCACGCAACGCAATCTTGCGTCGCACTCCGATTCTCTTCAAACAGGTTGGCGCCTAACCTTTAGGAAATCTCGAACGAGATTCAAGCGCAAGCAGAGCACGAACAGTCTCCCGCTGATCGATCCATTCCGACTACAGGAAAACCACCATGACCAAGCATCTCTTCAATCCGATTCGTCTCGGCAACCACACCCTGGCCCACCGTGTCGCCATGGCACCGCTGACCCGTTCGCGTGCCGGCCAGCCGGGCAACCTCCCGACCGCGATGAACGTCGAGTATTACCGCCAGCGCGCCGGCGCGGCGCTTATCGTCACCGAGGCAACCCAGATTTCCCAGCAAGGCCAGGGCTACGCCTGGACACCGGGAATTCACACCGAGGAGCAGGTCGAGGCCTGGCAGGCCGTCAGCAAAGCGGTTCACAACGAGGGCGGCACGATCTTCCTGCAACTCTGGCATGTTGGACGCGTGTCGCACCCGGTCTTCCAGCCGAATGGGGCGCTGCCTGTCGCGCCCAGTGCCCTGCCGGTTCCTGGCAAGACATTCATCATCGACGAGCATGGCAACGGCGTCTGGGGCGATGTTCCTGTTCCTCAGGAACTGACTGACAGCGGAATTCGCGACATCGTCGAGGACTACCGGAAGGCAGCCCTCAACGCCATCGCTGCGGGGATGGACGGGGTCGAGATTCATGCCGGCAACGGGTATCTGCTCGACCAGTTCATCAACTCCAACAGCAACAAGCGCACCGACGCCTACGGCGGCACGATCGAGAATCGAGCCCGTTTGCTTCTGGAGGTGGTTGACGCCATCAGCGCGGAAATTGGCTCGTCACGCGTTTCGGTACGGCTAACGCCCATGGGCCGCTTCATGGGCATGGGCGACGATACGCCCGAGGCTACCTTCGGCTTTATCGTCCGGCAGCTCAACAGCCGCAAGCTGGCCTACCTGCACCTGGTCGAGCCTGCGATGGTCGGGACCGTCAAGGACGAGAACTTCGATCCCCGCTGGGACGCGATCATCCGGCTCCTGCGTGCGGAATACAGCGGCGTGCTGATGCTCGCCGGCGGCTACGACAGTGAGAGCGCGGAACGCGCACTGGCCAGCGGCCGCGCCGACATCATTGCCTTTGGCCGCCCGTTTATTGCCAATCCGGATCTGCCGGTACGCCTGAAGGAGAACCTCGCCTTGAACACGCCCGATGCCAGTTCCTTCTTTGGCGGCGGTGCCAACGGCTACATCGACTATCCGACAGCGGCATGAGCTGGACAAGCAGATACGGGGATTGATTGAGTGGACGTCGGCCTGTACGCGGAAGGGCGCCACGTTTTGGCACTGCCACAGGCCCATTCTCTCCTCGTTCCCCAATCGCACGAGCACTTTTTTATGTGAGGAAAATTATCAACAACTGGAAACATATTTCGTTTTGCCAGCGGCCGAGCGATCTCTAGAATTCGCTTGACCGGCGCACCAACTTTTCTGCTTTTCCGCCCCTTGATTGTCTAGTCAGAATGGACGCAGCACAGCTCCGGCAACAACGCCACAGGGGGCGGACAGGAGATCCATCATGCAAGCTTTTCTCACAAAGACAGAGTTCGCCCTGAGGCCTGGCGAAGTTACCACGCTGTCGATACATGCGGCACAGCGCCTCCACGTGGACGAGGCCGCAGGTACCGACCTGTGGATGACACGCGAAGGTGATCCAGAGGACTACTGGCTCGATAGTGGCGAAGACCTGCTGCTGCGGCGCGGGGACCAGATAACCCTTAGCGTAGACCCGCGCGCCGGCGACGCCGTCCGGCTGGAACTAATCAGTGAAGCGGACCGTCAGGCAGCGACCCTGGCCGATTTTCCGCACCTGCTGCACCGCTTTGGACGCAAACTGGTGCGAGGGACGGCATGGACTCCGGGCAAGGACCAAGTCGGGGCAGCCTGAGATCGAATGCGGGCAGTGTCCTTATGAAAGACACTGCCCCCGGGTGTCCGCATCTCCAAGCAAGGGCACGGCGAAAGTCCCAAGTTCCAACTGGCCATACTGGCTGCTCTCCGCGGCAGAAGTTGCCAGCCGGCTGCCATGACTCTCCGTGAAATGCACCCCATGGGCAATCTGACCCGAAAAGATCTTGTCGACGGCAGTATCCGCAGCAGACTTGCCATGCCTGCTGACCTGTCGTGGACCGACGCTGCTCTCGAGCAATCGCTTAATGCAACGCTCAATGCGCGCCTCGCTGGTTCGATTTGGGTCTTCGCCTATGGTTCGTTAATCTGGAACCCATTGATCGCCTTCGACGAGCACCGGACTGCCACACTCGAAGGATGGCGCCGCAGCTTCTGCATTCGCTCCATATCTGCGCGTGGTACGCCGGAGCAGCCGGGGCGCGTGCTTGGCTTGGAACCTGGCGGGAATACGCAAGGGGTTGCGTACCGGCTGCCCGACGATCAGGCGCTGAACGAATTGCGCCTCCTGTGGGCAAGGGAGATGTGCAGCGGAGTGTATCGGCCGATCTGGAACCCGCTGGTGCTCGAAAATGGCGAGAAGGTGCAGGCCATTGTCTTTGCCGCGAACACCGAACAGGCGCTTTATGAAGCCGATGCATCGGTACCTACCGTTGCACGGCTTGCGGCGAAGGCAGCCGGTGTATTCGGATCTAATGCGGACTACATACTGGGACTCGACACAGCCCTGGCGGACCGCGGCATTTCGGACCAGTACGTCTCACAGATAGCGCAGAGCATGAGGAGATTTCAGCGGACATTGACGGCCTAGAGCGGGCATCGCGGCTGAGATCACTCCTCCGAGACAAGTCGCTACCCGTCAAGGGTAAGCTCGCCTAAACTGAAAAACCCTCGCCACGCAAAAAACAAGGGAAGAGCACATGGCCGCGATCGAAGTGAAAGTGCCCCAACTCTCTGAATCGGTTTCGGAGGCAACACTGATTCAGTGGAAAAAGAAGGCCGGCGAGGCCGTCCAGCGTGACGAGATTCTGGTGGAACTGGAAACGGACAAGGTGACACTCGAAGTGCCCTGTCCGGCCAACGGTGTGCTGGCCAAAATATTCCAGCCCGATGGCGCCACGGTACATGCCGACGAAGTGATCGCGCTGGTTGATACGGAAGGCAAGGCAACCGTGGCTGCCCCTGCTGCCTCCGCACCTGTAGCGACGCCCACGTCAACGCCGGCTCCCACATCAGTCGCTGCGCAGGTCAACACGACTGCTGGAGGCGGCGCACCCGCTTCAGCCAACGCTGATTTTGACGTGATCGTGATCGGTTCCGGCCCAGGCGGCTATATCGCGGCGATCCGCGCAGCACAGCTGGGAAAGACCGTGGCCTGCATCGAGGAATGGAGAGACGGCGCGGGCAAGCCCCGGCTCGGGGGCACCTGCCTGAACGTCGGCTGCATCCCGAGCAAGGCGCTGCTCGCGTCCTCGGAACACTTTGAACATGCGCTGCACGGGCTCGCCGAGCACGGCGTAAAGGTCAAGGAAGTGGCGCTGGACCTTGCGCAAATGATCAAGCGAAAGGCTGCCATTGTTGACAAGTTCACGGGCGGTGTCGAATTCCTGTTCCGCAAGAACAAGGTGACCTGGATCAAGGGCCATGGCAAGTTCAAGAGTCGCGGCACCGACGGCGTGATCGCCGTGGAAGCGATCGAAGGCAACGACACCAAGACAGTCACGGCACGTAACGTCATCATTGCGACAGGCTCCAAGGCGCGTCATCTGCCTGACGTTCCCGTCGATAACAAGATCGTGTCGGATAACGAGGGCGCGCTGTCGTTCGACACAGTCCCCAGGAAGCTCGCGGTGATCGGTGCGGGCGTTATCGGGCTTGAGCTTGGTTCGGTGTGGCGGCGACTCGGCGCCGAGGTGACCCTGCTCGAAGCGCTGCCAACTTTCCTTGGGGCGCTCGACGAGTCCGTGGCGAAGGAGGCGGCCAAGCTATTCAAGAAGCAGGGACTGACGATCCATCTTGGGGTCAGTATTGGCAAGATCGACGCGAGCGCCAAAGGGGTCAGCATTGCCTACACGGACAAGGACGGCGCCGACCAGAAACTTGATGCGGATCGCCTGATCGTGTCGATCGGCCGGGTCCCCAATACCGACAATCTCGGACTGGACACCGTGGGCCTGTCCTCCGACCCGCGCGGCTTCGTTCCAGTTGACGATCAGTGCCGCACGTCCGTGCCGGGGATCTACGCAATTGGCGATGTAGTACGCGGCCCGATGCTGGCCCACAAGGCCGAAGACGAAGGCGTCATGGTTGCGGAAATCATTGATGGGCAGAAGCCGCACATCGACTACAACTGCATTCCGTGGGTAATCTATACGGAGCCGGAAATCGCCTGGGTGGGCAAGTCCGAGGCCCAGTTGAGTGCCGAAGGACGGGAGGTCCGAACGGGCCAGTTCCCGATGATGGCTAATGGCCGCGCACTCGGCATCGGCCGCCCGGACGGTTTCATCAAGATGATTGCGGACGCAAAGACCGACGAGCTGCTGGGCGTCCATATCATTTCGGCCAATGCCTCGGACCTGATCGCCGAAGCCGTGGCTGCGCTCGAGTTCAAGGCAGCGTCGGAAGACATCGGCATGATCAGTCACCCGCATCCCTCGCTATCCGAAGTCATGCGCGAAGCAGCGCTTGCGGTGCAGAAACGGGCGCTGAATATGTAGCGCTGCGCTCAACAGGGCGCTCGGGGCGGAGACCCCCCCTCGAGCGAAGCCGTAGTGGTCTCCTCGGCGCTTACCTGCCCCAGCTGTCCTTCAGCCCGACGATGCGGTTGAAGACCGGCTTGCCCGGCTGCGAATCGACGCGATCGGCGACGAAGTAGCCGTGGCGCTCGAACTGGAAGCGGTCTTCCGGCTTTGCCTCGCGCAGGCTCGGTTCCAGGTAGGCCGTGATGACCTTCTTGGAGTCCGGGTTCAGGGCCTCGAGGAAGTTCTTGCCGCCGGCATCCGGGTTCGGGTCATTGAACAGGCGGTCGTACAGGCGCACTTCGCACTCGTAGGCCGCGGCGGCGCTGACCCAGTGGATCACGCCCTTGACCTTGACGCTGTCGGCGCCCGGCGTGCCGCTCTTGGTGTCGGGCAGGTAGTTGGCATGCACGGCCACGACGTTGCCGTCGGCGTCCTTGTCTACGCCGGTGCACTCGATCACGTAGCCGTACTTCAGGCGCACCTTGTTGCCCGGGAACAGCCGGAAATAGCCCTTCGGCGGGGCCTGGTTGAAGTCCTCGCGCTCGATCCACAGCTCGCGCGAGAGCGGGAACACGCGCTTGCCCAGTTCCGGCTTCTTCGGATGGACCGGTGCCGAGCACTCCTCGGCCTGGCCTTCGGGGTAGTTGTCCAGGATCAGCTTGAGCGGCTCAAGCACAGCCACGCCGCGGGCGGCGCGGGCATCCAGGTCATCCCGCACGGCGCCTTCGAGCGTGCTCATGTCGATCCAGCTGTCAGCCTTGGCCACCCCCAAGCGATCGCAGAAAAGCTGGATGGCGTCCGGTGTGTAGCCGCGCCGGCGCATGCCCACGATGGTCGGCATGCGCGGATCATCCCAGCCGCCCACGCGTTGCTCGTCCACCAGCTGCTTGAGCTTGCGCTTGCTGGTGATGGCATAGGTCAGGTTCAGGCGGGCGAATTCATACTGGTGCGGCAGCGGATCGTGGAATATGCCGGCGTTCCGCAGGTGTTCCAACACCCAGTCATAGAGCGGGCGGTTGTTCTCGAACTCGAGCGTGCACAGCGAATGGGTGATGTTCTCCAGCGCATCGGAAATGCATTGCGTCATGTCGTACATCGGGTAGATGCACCACCTGTCGCCAGTCCGGTAGTGGCGCGCGTGGCGGATGCGGTACAGCACCGGATCGCGCATCACGACGTTCGGCGCCGCCATATCGATCTTCGCGCGCAGCACATGCTCGCCATCCTGGTACTTGCCGGCGCGCATATCACGGAAGAGTTGCAGATTCTCTTCGACGCTGCGGTCGCGATACGGCGACGGCTTGCCCGGCTCGGAGAAGTTGCCACGGTTGGCGGCAATCTGCTCGGCGCTCTGGCTGTCCACGTAGGCGACACCGCGCTCGATCAGCGTCTCAGCAAAAGCATAGAGCTGATCGAAGTAGTCACTGGCGTAATACAAGTACGGCGAGCCGCCGGGCTGTCCGTTGTCCCAGGAAAAGCCGAGCCAGCGTACGGCATCGATAATCGCGTCGACGTATTCGAGGTCTTCCTTGACCGGGTTGGTATCGTCAAAGCGCAGATGGCAGCGGCCGCCGTAGTCGCGCGCCAGGCCGAAATTCAGGACGATGCTCTTGGCGTGACCGATGTGGAGATATCCATTGGGCTCGGGCGGGAAGCGGGTGATGACCGTCGGCAGCAGATCGCCTTGCACGTCCCCGCGACCGGCGTACGTGCCAGCGGCGAGATCCTGATCGATGATGCTGCGCAGAAAGTTGGAGGCGACTGGCGTGTCGCTGGATTTGGCTTGGCTCATGGTGGTGCCGCAACGGGTGCGGCTTCGAATGCTCGGGGCGGACTATCTGAGTCTAGCTTGAGAGACCGCCTGGCGCAGGAGGCCTCTCTTCCCTTGTTGGCCAAGACCACCGACTGGTCCGCATGCCTTGGTCCAATAGACGCTTGGAACCAACGGGCCTAGTCTGACGTGAATTCAACCACTTACCGCGGCGCGTCGATGAAAAAGCAGATAGTTTCCAGCCTCTACGCCTTGTCGGCGAAGCACCTTGCCAATCGCGATCTGCTCGGGTTCCCAACGCGCCAACGCTGCCGGCACATCATCCGGCGAGCCTTGCAACGCATCGGCCAGGGCCAGCGCATTCGCTGCGGCCTTGGAGGTGCTGGCCGCCGTGTGGGGGCGGGGGATCGACGCGGCGTCGCCCAATATGACAACCCTGCCCGACACCATGTGCTCGGACACCAGATCGCGGATAGCCTGGGCAAAGGGCTGGGCTGTCGCTTCAACGATGTCGCGGAAAGGCGGTGGCAGTAGCGCTCTGGCATCGCGCTGGATATGAGCCAGCCAACGTTCATCTAGCATTCCCTCGGGAATGGAGTAGCCCCGA
Source organism: Cupriavidus sp. FW305-26 (assembly GCF_058787975.1). NCBI lineage: Bacteria > Pseudomonadati > Pseudomonadota > Betaproteobacteria > Burkholderiales > Burkholderiaceae > Cupriavidus > Cupriavidus sp. FW305-26. The sequence goes on along the minus strand of NZ_JBYTAH010000003.1, from coordinate 187,221 downwards.
CGGTGACCTTCTCGGTCAGTCATGATCTCGCCTAGCAGGCGATTGTCAGCAACGCGGTACCAGACCCAGTTGTAGAGCCTGTGTCCCGGACGCACATCATTGTTCTCGCCCGGCACTAGATAGCCCAGGATATGCGAACCCGTATTGTTGGCAAAGCCGAAATCGCCAAGCAGCATTTCCCGCGCAGTCGACGGCATCTCGTCCTCAGGAACAAGTCCGCGCCAGGCGAGATACCCGGCGTAGGTTGGCACGCGGTCCGGCCAGAACTGTTGGCGTACCGCCGAATTGCCGCCGTCGGCGCCAATTAGCAGGTCACCGGTTTCGCTAGAGCCATCAGCGAAATATGCCGTGACAGTGCCGGCTTGCTGATCCTGCTCGATCCGCGACAGGGTCTTCGCCCGATGGTAATTTGCATCGCCGAAGGCCGCTTTCAGAGTTGTATAGATCAGCGACCAGGACGTCTGAGTCTGGGGAGCGTATTGCTTGGACTGGATCGAGCCGTCCGGGTGAAAGACCGTGCGATGTGCGGAACGCACGCCAAGGTCGACGGTACTCAGGTCAACGCCGGTACGGCGGAAGACCTCGACCACATCCGGTTGCAGGACAATGCCGCCGCCGCGGCTGTCGAGATCATGGGCGGAACGCTCATATATGTCGACGTTCCAGCCTATGCGGCGAAGCAGATTGCCCACGAAAAGGCCGCCGAGCGAACCACCGATAATCAGAGCCCGGCGCGCCGGGTGGGCAGGGCGGGGAGTGGGTGTGAGCTGGGTGTCCATGAGCATCTCCATGTGATGGCTATACTTTGGAGCCGCCACACAGACATGACAATCCAGCTGATCTGGGTAATTGCTTTGCGTCCCACGCAACGATAAGCCGATAAGCGGGAAGTCAGCTTGCCAGCACGGACCATCTTGTACAAAAAGCTGCCTTTGCGCGTGACGCAACGTTCAGTTGCGCATCAAACCTATTCCCGCTATGGCCCATCGATCTGCGCCAATTCGTCAAGCAGCGCTTTCGCTTGGCTCAAGTCGGCAGTCTCGAACCCCTCGGTGAAGAAGCCATGAATCTCAGTCAAGATGTGCAAGGCTGGCTCCCGCTGGCCCTGTTGTTGCCAAAGACGAGCCAGGCTCAGTATGGCGCGAAGCTCAGGAGATTTTGCACCGCGGTGGCGCGCCACTGCAATTGCCTGATGAAAGCACGCTTCTGCTTCCTGTAGCCCCGGCGACTCCTTAGACTGACCACCCTGATGACGAAGGGTCAATTCTCCCTTGAGGCGATGCAGTTCCGCCTCGTAATAACCCTCTCCCGTCCCCTCCACTACCGAGAGCGCCCGGTCCAGCGCTTTCAGCCCAGCCTGCACCTGTCCGGCGTGCCCGTAGGCTGCGGCAAGCAGCCCCAGAAAGTACGACCGACCCAGAGCCGCCCCTGTGGCCTGGTAGGCTTCCAGACCCTGAAGTATCTCAGCGATCCCCTCCTCGCCGTGCCCCTGCTCTGCCAGTGCCCAGCCCCGGAGGATGGTTCCCCAAGCCCGGTACAGCGGAAACCCCTGCTCGGTCGAAAGCGTGATTGCCGACTCCGCGTACTCCCGGGTCAAACCCGCTTCAAGTCGAAACTGGCGAAACATGGCCGTGGTGACCAGCGTGAAGGCCAAGCCAAGCGGGTGGGAAATCTTTTGGGCCAGGGCAAGTGCCTCTTGGTTTTTTTTGCAGGCCTGATCCGGATAGCCCAGCTGCCACAGACTCAAAGCCGCGAAGTCCAGGGCGCGGACGCCCGGATCCAGACCGTAGATGAAAGCATGCGCACGATGCAGTTCGGGGTCGTAGAGGGCAAGCGCCTGCTCCTGATGAGCACGGGCGGGAACGAACTCCCCTTGCCAGAATGCGCTCCCCCCAAGTCCGCAATGGGCCTCCACAAGCAGTTCCGGATCCTGGGCATTCCGGGCAACATGGAGGAACTGCTCACCTATTTCCCTTGCGGTCTCGTACTCCGCTCGCAACTGATAGATCAGCCGCAGTCCCTGTTGCACCGGGAAAAGTTGGGGAGTTTCCCCAATCTGCCGACACAATGCGAGCGCGCGCGTATAAGTCGCTTCCACCTCCGCGGCGGCGTAACCCCTCGTCGCCATCAAGGCCGGCCCGAGCGTAACCTGCACTGAGAGTTCCTGGCGGCCCCGTTCCGGCGAATCGGGCAGGCGCCTGAGCAGGTCAAGGGCCGCGTTCAGGTGATGAACCGCTTCAGAATTGGATGAGCGCTGGAGGGCCTGTTGCCCCGCGCAGTGCAGGTATTGCACCGCTTTCGGAATATTGCCGCTCAGGCTGTAGTGGTGAGCCAGTACGCTGCAATAGTCCATCAACCGGGAGGGGTAGAACGCCTCGATAGCTTGGGCCGTGCGTTCATGTAGCGCAATGCGCTGCTCCGTAAGCAGGGAGCGGCCGGCGACCTCCTGCGTAAGGCCGTGCTTGAACGAATACTCCACCTCAGGGAAGGCTGGCAGCTCGTAGATGAACTCGCCAGTCTCGAGGCGGGATAGTAAACGACGAAGCTCATCTTCCGGCTGCCCGACAACCTGCCGAATCAGGCTCAGAGGGAACCCTTTGCCAATCACCGCAAGCGTTTGCAGCAGCGCCTTCTCCGCCAGGGGAAGCCGGTCGATGCGGGCGGCGAGCACCCCTTGCACCGTTGTCGGAATGTGCAAGCTGGCGGGCGTCTTCTCGATTCGGTAGTTTCCGGGCACGCCCAGCAGCGCCTTCTCCTCGGCCAGTGTCTGGACTACCTCCTCGATGAAAAACGGATTGCCCTCGGTCTTTTCCAGGATTCTCTGCTTGAGAGAGGCGAGTCCGGGATCATCGCCCAACAGGGTACTGAGCAAACCCTGCGCTTCGGCCGGCCCCAAGGGCGCCAGCACGAGTTGGGTGTGGCGGCACTTTGGGCCCCAAGTCGGTTGGTACTCGGGCCGGTAGTTCACCAGGAGAAGGATGCGGGCATCCGCCAGGCGCTCCGCCAAGAATGTGAGGAACGCCTCCGTCTCGGCGTCCAGCCATTGCAGGTCCTCGAACAGGAGCTCGATCGGCTGATTCAGGCTTTCGCGCACCAGCAGGCGCGTGATCGCATCAAAGGTACGCTCGCGCCGGATACTGGCGTCCATGTCGCCCAGCGCCGAGCCTTGCTCGTTGATACCTAGCAGATAGAGCAGGTAGGGCACCAGATCCTCCAGACCGCGCTCAAGCGTGAGGACCCTACCGGTAACCTTCTCCCGACACTCCCGCTCCTCATCCTGCGCATTAATCTGGAAGTAATTCCTCAAGAGTTCTATCAGCGGCAAATAGGCAAAGGCCCTGCCGTGAGAAACCGAGAAGGTTTCCAGCACAAGGCAGCCGCGCTGCGAACGCGCCTTGAACTCGTGGAACAGTCGTGACTTCCCTATCCCGGCCTCGCCCACCACGCCGACGATCTGGCCCTGCCCCGCCGCCGCTTCCCTGAACGCGTGGTGCATATGGTCCAGTTCAGCCTGGCGGCCCACGAACCGGGCCAGGCCCCGATGTGCCGCCACCTGCAGCCGGGTCCGCAGCGGGCCGAGGCCCAGGACCTCGTAGACATCGAGCGGCTTGGGGATTCCCTTGACCTGAATCGCCCCCAATGCCTTGAAATCAAAGTATCCATCGGTCAATCGATATGTCGATTCGCTCACCAGGATGGACGAGAGCGCGGCCATCGACTCCATCCGGGATGCAATGTGAATCGTATGCCCCACCGGGTCGTAGTCGGTACGCAGGTCGTCCTTGCGGATCGAGCGGACCACCACTTCGCCCGTGTGAATGCCAACCCGAATTTGCAGTGCAATACCCCGTTCCAGGCGAACACGGTCGGCATGGCGGCGCATCGCGTCCTGCATGCGTAGTGCCGCATACAACGCTCGCTGAGGATGGTCCTCATGGGCAATCGGCGCACCGAACAGCGCCAGGATCCCGTCGCCCAGGGACTTGGCGACGTAGCCCTCGTAGTGATGCACGGCCTCCATCATAAGTGCCACCACAGGGTCAATGAGATGGCGTGCTTCTTCGGGATCCAGGTCGTGGATCAACGCAGTCGATCCGGCCATGTCGGCAAACAGCGCCGTGATCGTTTTGCGCTCGCCCGCGCTCTCCCCCCTGGCCTCCAGCGTTGCCTGTTCGGCCAGGATGCGCTCGGCCAAGTGGGGTGGCGTGTAATGAACCGGGGCAGCAGACTCCGCAAGCGGGGTTGCACTTAGAGACGCGCCACACTCACTGCAATACTTGGCTGTTGGGCTCGACTCGTGGCCGCAGCGTGGACAGACGCATGTCAGCTTGGCGCCGCATTCTTCGCAGAATTTTGCCGCTATGGGATTCTCGAACCCACATTTTGTGCAGCGCATATAACCTCTCGACCACTCCGGCCCGCCTTATGGGCCATTAGACGCCCAATTGATGCCGGTATCAATCAGTGCTCGGGTGCCCGAAGGATCGGCTGCGGCCCGCAGACCCAGTCGAAGACCACCCTGCTCTGCGAGAGACAAGCCGAAAAAGCCCGTCACTTGAATACGGCAATGCTATGACCGAGTTTCACAAGACAATGACTCCTCAACAAAGGCGCGAACTGCAGGGGAAAGCTCTCGCTTCCGGCTAGCGATTGCCAAATCAACAGCATATTCAAAGTCCTGGATGGCTCTGTAACAAACCTCCGGCTGTAGAAAATTCCGCATGGACTCGGGTATGACAGCCACGCCGTACCCAGCCGAAGCCAGACTGATCGCAGAGATGAAATCCGGAACACGATAGTCGAGGATTGCCGAGAATCCCCCTGCGAACCCCAACGTCGTGCGCGGCCTCCGCGGCGCGGGGACCGTGTTGCCCGAAGCCGGTAATCGAGCAGTAGACCAGCCACGGATTGATCTCCGCCAGGGCCGCATAGCCCAGTCCGAGGTGCTCCATCAGACTGGCACAATACTGTTCGATCAGTACGTCGGCATCCCGGATCAGCGGCGTCAGTTGGTCGAGCGCGTCGGGCGACTTCAGGTCAATGGCAATCGAACGCTTGCCGCGATTGAGCAGCACGAAGTTTGCACTGTCCGCGTCGACCTTTGGCTCATAGGCGCATCTCGTCACCACGCACCGTGCGCTCGAGCTTGATGACGTCGGCGCCCGCTTCGGCCAGCAGCAGGGAGCACAGTGGCCCGGGCAGGAGGGTGCTGAAGTCCAGCACCTCGACACCGCTCTGTGGCTGCATCATGGCATTCCCCGCTTGACCCGGTCATCACGCTCGGCGGCCACCCGCGCACGACGCGCAGGGGCGTAGGGCTCCTGCCCCAGCGCTTCATGCAGCGCCTGGGTGACGTGGAAATGGTGGACCAGGCCGGTGCGCTCCAGCAGCGAGATCGGTCCTTCCGGATAGCCCAGGCCCAGGCACAGGGTCTTGTCGAGGTCGTCCGCGCTGGCCAGCTTCTCGTCCAGCCGGCGCAGCGCCGCATTGAAATACGGGCGGATCAGCCTGTCGACGATACGTCCCGGGAAATCATTGCACACCGCCACGACCAGGCCGGCCGCCTGGAAGGCCGCCTTGGCCGCCTGCAGCGCAGCGGGATGCGTGCCGGGCTGCCTGACCAGTTCCACGAGGGGGCTGGGTTCGCCATCGCCCAGACGGAAGCGGGCGAAGCCCACCACGTTGGACCCTTCGAGACCCCGGCTTTCGCCGGTGTGGAAGCCCAGGCATTCGGCTCCCAGCTCAATGGCGACGAACGTGCGAGACGCGTGCCCGGCGCCCCGGCTGTATGCCCGACCTGCCTTGGCGCCCAGGTAACACAGGCCTTCGCCTTGTGGCGCGGCTTGCTCCAAGAACGCGTGGGCGGAAGGAAAGGAGCGGCTCTGGCCGGCTTGTACGATCTCGTAGCGCATATCAGGCTCCAAACATCTTGGTGTCGTCATAAGTGCGAAAACCCTGTCCGGTCTTCTTGCCCAGGCGGTTGGCCGCGATCATGCGTCGCACCAGCGGGGGGCAGGCCGCGCGCGGCTCGTGGGTGAGGCCGTGCATGGCTTCACACAGCAGCTTTTGCGTATCCATGCCGACCAGGTCCAGCAGTTCGAGGGGTCCCATCGGATAGCCCATGGCTGTCTTGATGGCGACATCGATATCGGCGGGCTCGGCCACCCCTTGTTCGACCAGACGAATCGCGTCGTTGTTGAAGGGAATCAGGAAATAGTTAAGGATGAACCCCGGCGTATCCTGCGTGGCCACGGGCTTTTGTCCCATGGCCTGGGCGAAGGCCCACGCCTTCTGGAAGGTGTCGTCCGAGGTGGCCAGGCCAGGCGACATTTCGATCAGCTTCATCAACTGTGCCGGCAGGCAGAAATGCATGCCCACAAAGCAGTCCGGGCGGCCGGATCCGCCGGCGATCTGGGTGATTGATATCGTCGACGTATTGGACGCGAAGATGGTGCTTGGCTGGCAAACCTCGTTGAGCTTACCGAACAATTGATGCTTGACCGACAAATCCTCGAAGATGGCCTCGATGATAAGGTCGCACTCGGCCAGCCCAGACAGCTCCGTCGTTCCTTTCCAGCGTTGCATCGCGGCAGCGGCGGCGCCTGCCGGCAGCTTGCCGCGCTGCTCAGATCTCGTCAGGAACGCTTCCGTCTGGCCCCGGGCACGATCCAGCGCTTCCTGTCGCATGTCGAACACAATGGTCCGGAATCCCGCGCGGGCCGCAACGATCGCAATGCCCGCCCCCATGGTGCCGGCGCCCGCGACGCCGACGGTTTGAATGGTTGTCATATCCGTCTCCTATTTCCTCAGGAAGCTGCGGCCAATCAACTGGCGGTGCACCTGATTGATCTGTAACCGTCAGCGGAACCCGTCTGGCGAGTAGAGGGCGGCGATGAGAAGGTAGGAGCTTCACGATCACTGGGAGTGAAGCGATGGCCAATCAGCGGGAAGGCAAGAGCGGACGAGCCGGGGCAAGGTATGACCGCCACGATGAAGCTTTCTGGCGCGATCTACTGGCGCAATGGGGGAACAGTGGCGGGAGCATCCGCGCCTTCTGCCGGAAGCACGGCTTGGCGGTCAGCACTTTCGGTTTGTGGCGCAAGCGCTTGAGCCACGAGCAGCAACTGCCCGTGGTGCCGCCAATGGCATTGACCGCGGACACGGCATTCATCGCCGCGGCAACGGTCGCAGTACCGACTGTCGTGTCGGCGAGCGACCCACTACCGTCGAAGTCTCGCGACCAAGTGGTCGTCACGCTCGGCGGCGCGCGTATCGAGCTGAGTGGGATGCATGCCGAACGCATCGTGCGCTTCGTGCTGGGGCAGTTGGGAGGCGGCCGGTGCTGATCGGCGGCGATGTGCAGGCTTTCATCTGCCGTGACGCGGTCGACATGCGCAAGTCCATCGACGGCCTATCGTATCTGGTGGAGCCGTTGCTGGCCAAGAGTCCGCTGTCGGGGCACTTGTTTGTCTTCGTCGGCCGAGATCGATCGAAGGTCAAGATTCTGTATTGGGGGACCGCACCGGCTTCGCGTTGTGGTACAAGCGGCTTTCGCACGGCCGGTTTCCCTCGCCCGCGACACTAGCCCAGCGTGGCTTCACACTGGCCGAATTGAACGCTTGGCTCGAAGGCATCGAGATCCCGGCGGTTCGACCCCACCGCACTGTCACGGCCACGCGCATCTCGTGACTTGTAAACCTGCCGGCGCTGGCGCATCATGGCGCCATGCTTCCGGTACTGACACCCTCCGACCTGCCAGCCGATCTCGAGGCGGTACGTACTCTCGCGCTGGAGCAGAACCGGGTCGCCCGCGCGCTGTGGGAGCAACTGGAGATATTGAAGCATCAGGTCGCGCAGCTTAACCGTGCGCGGTTCGGCGCCAGTTCCGAGCGCCTGCCGGGGCAGGCCGAACTCTTTACGCAGCCGCTGGACTTGCCATCACCGCCGGCGGCGCCGCAGGTCAAGGTGACTGGCCACATCCGCAAGGGCCGTCCTGCCTTGCCCAAGGACCTGCCACGCACGCGCATCGAATACGACCTGTCCGAGGCGCAGAAGGCAAGCTTCGACTCCCTGGAGCGCATCGGCGAGGAGCGCAGCGAGACGCTGCACTACGAGCCGGCCAGGCTCAGCGTGATCGAGCACATCCGCTTCAAATACGTGGCCACGAAGGGCGGCGAGTCCACCATCGTGACGGCTGCCGCGCAGCCCTCGCCGCTGCCCAAGAGCAACGCCAGCGCAGGGCTGCTGGCCAGCATTCAGGTCGACACCTTCGTGGACCACCTGCCGATCAATCGGCAGGAAACGCGCTATGCGCGCCTGGGGGTGCACCTGCCAAGGGCCACCCTGTGCGAATGGAAGCTGGCTTCTGCCGAGCTGCTGGCAACGCTGCTGCCGCCCTTGCGCAACCACGTCCTGCGAGCGCCGCGCGTGCATCTGGACGACACCACGCTGCCATTGCTCGAACGCGGTCGCACAAGCACACGGCAGGCCCATCTGTGGGGCTACCTCGGGGCCGGGCAGCGGCAGGAGAACGGGTTGTGGGTTGACCACCCGCCGGCGGTCCTGTTCGAGTTCGCCGAGTCCCGCACCGGGACCTACCTCCTGAACTTCCTGCGCGACTACCACGGCTACCTGCAGGCTGATGCCTACAGTGGCCACGATGCGCTTTACCGTACCGGTCGGATCATCGAGGTCGGATGCTGGGCGCATTGCCGTCGACGCTTCTTCGAGATCGCCAAAGCCCAGAAGACACCAGGGCTGGCGGCGCAGGCGCTGACGTGGATCGCCCGGCTGTATGCCATCGAGGCCGACATCAAGGACAAGTCACCGGAGCACAAGCTGGCGGCGCGCCAGGCCGAGGCTGTGCCGCTGCTGGCGCAGTTCCACCAGTGGCTGCAGGGCAATGCCCACGGCCTGCTTGCCAGGCAGCCGCTGGCACAAGCCTTCGGCTATGCGCTGCGGCACTGGCAGGCGCTGGTGCGCTACACCGAGAGCGGCATCCTCGAGCCCGATAACAACCGCCTCGAGCGCGCGATCCGCCCGATTGCCCTCGGCAGGGCGAGCTGGATGTTCGCGGGCGCGGCGGGCGCACTGCTGCCACGATGTATTCCTTGCTCGGGACCTGCCGCCTGAACGGCATCGAGCCCTACGGCTGGCTCAAGGACACGCTGGAGCGCCTGCCGGCCCACCCCACAGCCAGGTCCACGAACTGCTGCCGCTGGCGCGCTAACCGCTACACTGCGCGTCATGGACATCCTTGACGCCCTGCGCCTGGCCCCAAGTGCCGACCTGTACCGCCTGTATCTGACCATCGGGCGAATGATCAACGATCCCAAGCGTATCCTCGAGGCCCGCAGGCACCTGCATATCGGCATGACCGTGGGCTACGTCGCCGACGACCTGACCCAGCCGCTGCGCCAGGGGCGCGTCCTCGAGCTGCGTCAGACCCAGGCCCTGGTCCAGGACACCAGCAGCGGCCGCCACTGGATCCTGCCCTACGCCGCCGTGCTCGCCGAGCCCACTACCGCCGCGCAGCAACCACCGCACGCTTCACCGCCACCACCGCCCCGGGCGCAGCGCGCGGACTTCCGGGTCGGCGATACCGTCACCTTCACCGACCAGCACCTCAGCGAACGCATCGGCACCATCGTGCGCATCAACCAGAAAACCGCCTCCATCGAGTGCGACCCGAACGAAGGCCACTGGCGGGTCTCCTTCGCGCTACTGCGCAAGGTCGTCGACCTGTAGCCCCCACCGCTTACCGTCGCTCGCCAGACGGGTTCCGCTGACGGTTACATTGATCTCTTCCCAGATCTGGGTAATTTTGGCGTCGCGCAGGCGCTCAACGCGATAGTCGTGGTTGTCAATAGCCGTAGCCGCCGAACAACTGCGGCGCGTCGGTCGTGATGCGCATGGCAGGCGGATCTGAATCTCTTCGCCATAACGGAGATCCGCAGTATGGCAATGGCGCCCCCGAACCGCGATCACGGAGACAAGCTTGTATCACCCCGCTGCAGTGCCCGGGTATCCGAGGACATGCGACCACTTACCCGCGGGATGACGGGCTTCCGTCACGCGTCTGTGCGACGCGCCGCTTGCCTTACGCGTCGGCCGCGGTGGGATCCTGTCCCGCCAGTGTGCGCGGCAGGGCAAAGAGAATCAGCAACGCTGCCAGAAGGGTGAATGCGGCAACCGCATAGAGCCCGAGGGTCGTGTCGCCGGTCAGGTCTTTGACCTTACCCACCAGATAAGGGCTGATCATGCCGCCAAGATTGCCCACGGAATTGATCAACGCAATACCACCGGCTGCAGCCGTACCACGGAAGTACTTGGGAGGAAGCGTCCAGAACACCGGAAGACATCCCATGATTCCCACGGCGGACAATGTCAGGGCCGCCAGTGCGATTCCGGTGTGCGCACCAAATGCCGCAGAAATGATGTAGCCAATTCCCCCGGCTAGCACGGCAAGGCCCAGATGCAAGCGGCGCTCCCCTGTACGGTCCGACCGATGCCCAATCCACACCATCCCGATACCGGCTGCTGCATATGGGATGGCGCTCAACAATCCGACGACCTCGGTGCTGGCAATCCCCGTGTTCTTGATCAATTGCGGCATCCAGAACGTCAGCCCATACATGCCCATCAGGATGAACATATAAACGACTGCCAGAAAAATGGTGGCCGGTTGACGCAGGGCGAGACCGAACTTGTGTACCGATGTTCCGGTTGCATCGCCGGCCAAGTTGGCTTGCAGAACCCTCTTCTCCTCCTCGGACAGCCATGTCGCCAGAGCTGGCTTATCGGTTAGGCAGAACAGCACCACGAAGCCCAACAATGCGGTTGGTATTCCCTCAAGCAGGAACAGCCACTGCCACCCTGCCCAATCATTGATTCCTGCAAAATTGGTCATGATGATACCGGCAAGCGGCCCGCCCAATACGCCGGAAATCGGGATCGATGTCATGAAGTAGCCGGTGATACGCGCGCGCCGCGGGGCGGGAAACCAGTACGTGAAGTACAGGATTGCGCCCGGCAGAAAGCCGGCTTCAGTTGCACCGATCAGGAAGCGCAGGATGTAGAACCATGTTTCATTGGTGACGAACATCATGGCGGCAGAGGCGATGCCCCACGAGATCATGATGCGCGCAATCCATCTCCGCGCTCCAGTCCGGGCGAGTATCAGATTGCTAGGTACCTCAAATATGAAGTAGCCCACAAAGAAGATGCTGGCGCCCAGCCCATAGGCCGCGTCCGAGAACCCGAGATCGGCCTGCATCTGAAGCTTCGCGAAGCTGATATTGACTCGATCTAGATATGCAAAGACAAAGCAGACCGCCATCAGCGGAATGATTCGCCACATGACCTTGCGATAGGCGACGGTCTCCAGACTGACCAGCCCACTTGGGGATAGCGCTTCTATTCGTTGCATATGAGTCTCCTTGCGGACCGGCGGTCCGCGCATGATGGATGAGTAGCCGGCGGCGTGGTGACCTCACCAGACCCGGCAACAACAATCACTCCACCGCACGTGGCGGGGTGACCGGCGCTTCTGTCGGCGCCTTTTCGACGACAAGGTGAGAAACGCAGACAACGAGATCGCTCGGCCTCGGCACCAGGCGCCTACAGGTGACCGCTTCTCCAGCGTGAGAATCGCTGCAGATCAACGGATACCCATCGTTTGCGACGCCCGATCCCGGCAATGTCACGGCCTGCCTTGACCACCCGAAGTGCCAGCGAACGAAAGCAGGATAGGCGGCCAGATCGCCTGGCCGCCGACGGACCTACTGTCGTCGGCGGCGTTCGGCTTCATCCCATGCCATCAAAGCCTGATAGTCAGGAACCAGACTCAAGCCCTTCTGCATGTCTGAGGAAACCACCGATTGTGAGGTCACGACGTCGATCAAGGCCGGAGCATTGGCGAGTGCGCGCTCCAATGCGCCCACCATATCTTCTGGCTTCTCCACGCGTTCACCATGGGCGCCGAGTGATCGCGCCAATCCGGCGTAGTCGGAATGACGTAGGGTCGTCCCCACGACACGTCCGCCATAGTTCATTTCCTGATCGATTCGCTCAAGGTTCCAAGCCGCATTGTTGGAGACAATGAAGACCACCTTGGCGCCATGCCTGACCGCTGTGTCGATCTCCATCGCGTTGATGCCGAACGCGCCGTCTCCATTCACCGAGATCACTTGACGGCCGGGTTGCGCAAGCGCTGCGGCAATGGCAAACGGAACGCCCGCGCCGAGGCACCCAAATGCCCCCGAATCCATGTAAGTATTGGATTGCAGCCCGGTTCGCGCGAAGCTCAACAAGTCTCCGCCATCGGCAACGCCAATGTAGTCCTGAAATGCCACTTCGGCGATGGCATCGAAGATCACCCGCGGGTGGATCTTCCCGTCACTGCCGAGCGTTTCGCGTTGCTCCAGCGCAGCCGCTCTGGCCACCCGCGACAGATGCCGGTCGCGCACATTCGCGGCCCACGACACATCCACGGCTGCGGATCGACCGTCCGCCAGAGACAGCATCGATTCGATGGTCTCTCGTGCGGAAGCCAGAATTTCAGGACGCCCGCGCCGGTTGTCGAACAATTCACCAGGCGCGTCGGCAATGCGAATGAAGCGCGCATGCGGGAACACCGCGGGAGAACCATAGCCGAGTTGGTAGTCCAGCTTTCGACCGACCAGCAGCACCACGTCGGCGTCAGTCATCACCTGAGACCGCGCCGCGCCCACCGACGCCGGGTGGTCATAGGGCACGACGCCACGGCTCTCTTGCGTGTCGAGATACAGAGCGCCGGTGGCTTCCAGCAAACGGACGATCGCGTCCCCAGCGCCTTTCGCACCACGGCCGGTAATAACTACCGGTCGCTTTGCCGCCCAGAACACCTCCATGGCTTCGCGCGTCGCGACGGGATCCGGGTACATGGGCCGTCGCGGCGTGGGTTGCATCCAGTCATCAAGAATCAGTTGTGGCAGTATCGGGGTGCGCAGCACATCAGTAGGTACCTCAATGTATGCCGGTCCCGGTTCACGCACATAGCCAGCGGCACAGGCGAAGGCCTCATTGAATTCGCGCACGACATGGTCGGCGATGCGAGCCGTCCGCGAATAACGCGTGACGGGCTTCAGGATGTCGACGTGAGGGATGTCCTGCAACGGCCCCATATTTGACTGCTGCTGCGACGGGCAACCGCCGATTAACAGTACAGGTACACGCGATACAAAGGCGTTCGCCATAGCCGTAACGGTATTGGTGACGCCGGGACCGGCGGTGGCCAGTGCTACTCCAATCTGTCCTGTCAACTCCGCATGAGCATGCGCCATATAAACCGCGGCATCCTCGTCGCGCACATCGACAATCTGTATCCCGGTTCGACCGATATGGTCCCACAGCGGTTGCAGATAGCTGCCCTGCAGGCCGAATACACGATCGATACCCTGTGCCTTCAGAAATTTGGCGATCCAGGCAGCACAACTATTAACGTCCTGATTGACGTCCTGATGCTTATTGAGACTCATGACTACTCTCCTCGTGCGTCAATGATTGCCGTCGCGCTCGGCAAACCTTGTTCTTAATAGACGATGTTGAATTTTTCCGGTCGCGGTTCTGGGCATTTCGCCGTCACAGATGAACGAGACGGAGCGCGGCCTCTTGTAGCCCGCGATTCGGTCCTTGCACCAGGCAATCACCTCGTCAGGCGTCAGTGTTTCCCCCACGCGAGGGACCACCACCGCGTGTACCCGCTCCCCCCACTTCTCATCGCTCAAACCGATGACAGCAACGTCTCCGACTTTCGGATGGGCGGCAAGCATGGTCTCGACCTCTGAGGGATAGATGTTTTCCCCGCCAGAGATGATCATGTTGCTCTTACGGTCAACAAGATGAATGTAGCCGTCCTCATCTCTGAATCCGAAATCCCCTACGGTGCAGTATTCCCCACGGAAAGCATCTTGCGTCTTCTCTGGCAGCCCCCAATAGCCGTCGAATAAGTAGGGGTTGCTTGCATAGAGCTCGCCGGGCTGACCATCGGGAACCTCGTTGCCGTCTTGGTCAAGGAAGCGGATTCTCCGGCCTCCCACGCATTCCCTCCCAACAGAGCCGAGCTTCGAAAGCTGCTCATTCGGGTGAAGCATCGTCACCCAACCGGTTTCGGTGGATCCGTACATTTCGTACAAGCCGGAATTCTTGAAGTATTCGAGAATCTCCAGCTTGGTTTCGCGACGAGCTGGAGCTGATGAAATCATCAGCTTTCGGACTCGACTCACATCGTAGTGATTGCGAATCTGCGGCTCCAAACCGAGCATCATGGTGTAGTGCGTCGGCACCAGAGAGGTGAATGTACTCTCGCCTGTCGAGAAGGTTTGTAGCAGGTGCTCGGGATCAAAGCTCTTGCGACTGTAGACCGTACAGGTGGCGCCTGCATAGAGAAAGGCGCCGAAGAAGTACAAGGAGTTAGCGTGGCAGAGTGGCATGACGAGCAAGGCGCCGTCGTCATGGCTGAGCCCCATCTCAGCCAGCGTGGCAAGCGAAAGCGATGCGCTGCCCGCATGGCTTCGGAGCGCACCCTTAGGCTTGCCTGTAGTCCCCGACGTGTACATCAACGTCCAGGGATCATCCGCAGCGAGCAGTGATGCCGGCTCGGTGTCCGCTGCTGCAGCGATCAATGCTTCGTATTGACTAAAGCCGGCTGCTGGTTGACTGCTCCCAAAGACGATGCAGTTCCTTTCAGGCAAGGACAATTCCCTGCGCGCGTCTTCGAACGGCCCGAGCAATTCGGCTTGCACGAGAAATGCTCGCGCATCGCAGTTTTGCGCGATATAGGCAATTTCGGTACCAACTAGACGGAAATTGACCGGCACTGCGATGAGTCCCGCAATCGCCGTTGCGGCATAGATTTCTAACCACTCGATGCTGTTGTATGCGAGGACACAAACGCGATCCCCCTTCTTAAGCCCAAGCCCCAACAGCGCGTTGGCCAGCTTGCGGGACCGCTGATGCCACTGGCGAAACGTCAGACTTCGCTCGAGATCCTGCGCGCCGATCTTATTCGGCGTGCGCTGAGCGTGAAGGGACAGCATTTGGGGAAGACTTGCGATCGTTGCCATTTCATTGCTCCGCTGACGCACCCATCGTGACAAGGACTATTTGGCGTCGCGATCGCTCGGGCAGGTGATCACTTCCGTTATGTGTTTGTCGGACATGGGTCGTTAGACGCCATGCCATAGGACCTGATTGCATTGACTGGTCTCCTTTCAGGTTTCCGCATTAGTCGTTCGACGCACCTGTTAAAACTTGGCCCTACACGGTGCTGATTCCGCGCGTGCGGTCGCGGCTGTTCGCACTGGCGGGGTTCGGCTCTGGGCTGCGGCTTATTGCTGGCTCCAGAATCCGGGGTTCTGGATTCTGGGTTCTGGATCCAAAGAATAGGACAATGCATCGCCCTTGTATTTATGGGTTTACCCTTCTGCCGGAATCGAAATGGCGCTGCACTCACATTCAACGTTTGACGGTTGCTAGTGCGCGATGTACTCTGGATCCAGAGTACAAGGTACAAACTTGGAGGCCAGTGTGATCAAGCTGCAGAAGATTTCTGCCAGACCGGACTATGTGGAGGAGGTGTACAAGACGCTGTTGGATGCCATCAGCGATGGATCCCTCGAGGCCGGAACCCGCCTGAAGCAAGAGGAAATCGCGGAACAGATGCAGGTTTCCCGCTCGCCAGTGCTGAAGGCCCTCCTTCTGCTGAAGAAGGACGGCTTTGTGCAGGACGTCCCCGGTCGAGGTGTAGAGGTTGCGCCCATGGACGCCACCGCTATTTCCAACCTTTACATGATCCGCGGCGCCCTCGACGCGCTTGCCGCCCGCCTTGCCGCCGAGCGCCGCTATGAGATCGATCCCAAGCTCCTCGCGGCTGGACGACGGGTTATCAAGGGCAAGGACGTCAAGGCCATGGTCGATGCGGATATGGCCTTCCATCGGGCGATTTACGACGCATCCGGCAATCCCCTCATTGCAGAGAGCGCCGAGGTCTACTGGGCCCATCTGCGACGCGCAATGGGTGCCGGCTTGCAGTTCGCCACGCAGCGCGAACCGATTTGGGATGAACACGAGGCAATTGCCAAGGCAATTGCAGCAGGTGACAGCGCGCGCGCGGCCGAACTGAGCGAACTCCACACCACCCGCGCGCGGGAATTGGCCGTTCGGCTCAGCCAGTCTCAGGCGGAGCAGCGGTTGGCGATTGCGTAGCCGGACGCCATCGCGCATGGCCCACAGCTTGCCATTTGCTCAGCGGAAAGCGATTTGCGGCGAGCAGTGAAAGACGTTCGCGAAGCGACTCTCATCAAGGTCCCGTCTGCGAACCAGGAAGTTAGCAAGTACATGGGGGGAGCCTGAAGGCGTGATGACAAGCTTCACAGTTGCTGGCGGGCGCACACGTTTCCGCAGCGCCACACCGGGACGAGTAGGGCTTTCCAGTTGCTTAGCATATCCTTGTCATCGTGCTGTCGCGCCCCCCGCCGAAGTGAGATAGCCCTGTTGGTCAGCTTTCGGCTACCCATATTGCCTTCGCCTGTCTACTGAAGGCTCGGCCCTCGGATCTTCCACCCCAATGACACTCGGTTCCATAGTTTGTACAAATTTTCCGAGAGATTCTGCTCGAACATGGCGATGGTTTCGTCATCGCTGGACCATCTCGACGCCAACCAAGTGGTGTTGACGGGGTAATTACGATTCTTCAAGGCACTCCGTCTTGATGTCCGGACACAGTTGGACTCACAGGACCGCACAGGCGTGCGTGTCCGTTCCCGCCTTGCGGGCCATAATGTTCCAGCCGTCAGGCAGTACGATGCCATTCTTTACTGCGGTTAGTTCCGCGACGATCGAGACAGCGATTTCGTGAGGGGTCTTGCTTCCAATGTGAATCCCGATCGGTCCATGCATGCAGCGAGCCTGGTCTTCTGTGACGCCGAACTCAAGCAGGCGCTCACGTCTCATCCGGTTATTTGCGCGCGAGCCGATCGCACCGACATAAAAGGCGTCCGATTGCAACGCCTCCATCAACGCAAGGTCGTCGAGCTTAGGATCATGCGTCAGGGCAATCACCGCTGTCCTACGGTCAGGCCCCATGGCGATGACCGTGTCGTCCGGCATGGTTCTCACCAGCGTCGTTCCCGCCACGTCCCAATCGCCGACGTACTCGTCGCGAGGGTCGCAAACTGTCACCTGGTACTCCAATGCAACCGCCATGCTCGCCAGGAAGCTAGACAATTGCCCTGCGCCGATCAACAAAAGCCGGTACCGTGGGCCGTACACCGTCACGAGGTGCTGCGCATCGAGACTCAGGACATCATCGGGTTGCGCCGGTCGGAAGCAAATCGCACCAGACCTTAAATCGAGCACACGAGCAAACAGTTCGCGACGCTCTACCCGTTCTAGCATTTCTCCGATGCGGGCCAAGTCGCGATGCGATTCAAGTACGAGTTGAATCGTACCGCCGCAGGGCAAACCCATTCGCCGCGCCTCTTCCGCATTAACACCGTAGGTCACGATCTCCGGCGTGTCGAAGGAGAGGAATCTCTTGGAATTCTGATAGATCAGGTCATCCTCAATGCAGCCACCTGACACCGAGCCAGACACACGACCGTCGTCGCGCAGGGCCAGCATTGCCCCGATCGGACGCGGGCTGGAACCCCAGGTCCTGGTGACGGTCGCCAACGTTACTCCATGACCAGCCTCCAACCAGGCCTTAGCGTCTTTCAGTACTTGCAGGTCAATACTGTCCATGTAGGCTCCTTGGCGCCTCGTTCCGGCCGCAGGCCCCTAACGGAGCAACGTGAATGCCGTGGCAGCAGCCGCGCTCAAGCCAATGATCCAAGGAAGCAGGCGGGCGTAGGGGATGCCGCTGCTCGTTCGTGCAATGGGCGCCGCCATGACCTCTTCTGCCGGAGTAGTGACGGCCGGCGCTGCGGCTGCCAACGTCTGCTCGAAGGCAGTAAAGAAATCGTCAGCCATCTTCCTGGCCGCGCTGTCAACCAGCCTGGAGCCAATCTGCGCGAGCTTGCCTCCGATTTGAGCCTTGGCGGTGTATTGAACCCGCGTACCCTGTTCCTCGGCGCACAGCACGACATCAGCGCCACCCTTGGCGAACCCAGCTGCGCCACCCTGCCCTTCAAAAACGAGTGAATACGAGGTCGGCGCGTGTGCGTCGACAATGGTCAACTTGCCCTTGAAGCGAGCGCTGACAGGACCGACCCTCGCTGCCACCACAACTTCAAATGCGTTATCGGAAGTTGCGGAGATACTCTCGCAGCCTGCGATGCAGGACTTGAGGATCTCCGGGTTATTCAATGCATCCCAGACGGCTTGCTGCGGGGCATTTACATGCTGATGGTTCGAAAGTTCCATGGTCAGACAACTCAAACGTTAATGCGATAGGGAGCGGGCCGTGGCTGCGCCCAATCTCCCCGGATCAAACCTCAATCCTGAGGCGCGCGTGGCTGAGCGGCGCAATCAGCCATTTTTGCACTGCGCTTCCCGTACAATCCGGCGAATACGGCTAGGGGTAAGCGGGACCTCGGTCAGTTCCACACCGTACGGTCGCAGCGCATCCTCAACGGCTTGCACCATCACCGGCGGTGCAGCCATGCGTCCGCCCTCGCCGCCACCCTTAATACCGAATTCCGTGTAGGGCGACGGCGTCTCCACGTGACCGACACGCAGATTCAAAGGCACCTCATGCGCAGTTGGCATGTGGTAGTCCGCAAAAGACGCCGTGAGCAACTGGCCATTGCTGTCGTAGTGGAATTGCTCATACAGGGCCGTGCCGATTCCTTGAGCCGCGCCGCCTCGCACATGGCCATCGAGCGTCATGGGGTTAACCACAGTGCCGCAATCGTGTACAGCGACATAGTCAAGGATGGTCACTTTCCCAGTCTGCGGATCAACCTCGACCGCAGCCGCGTGTGCCATATGCCCCATGATCGGGTAGAAGATGCCAAGATGGCTACGATCGGACGCCGGCATGGTTGTCAGCGGATGGTCGTAAACCGAGGTTGTTTCCAGGCCGCTGGAGAATTCTGGCGTATCCGGGAAGTCCAGACGGAAATAGTGGATAGCCGATGCAAGTTCCGCAATCGTCTTGCCCGATCCCGGGATGCCCTTGATGATAACGCGACCGCCGGACAGTTCCAGGTCGTCGCTACTGCATTCCAGCATATGTGCGGCAAACCGGAACATTTTGTTGCGCAGCGTCCTTGATCCCGCCACGACGGCCCCTGCAACCATCACCGTATATCGACTGCCGCCCGGCCCTGTACCGTTGAACCCCGCGTCCGTATCAGCGTAGCTGACCGAGATGTCAGACGGCTCAACGCTGAGCGCCTCCGAAACAATCTGCGTCACCACGGTCTCGGGACTGTTGCCCCAGAATGGCGCGTTCAGCTTGACAAATACCTTACCGGTGGGATCGATCCGCATCGACACCGCCTCGGGCGAACTGGTCAGCGCGAATCCAGGCTGCTCCGGAGGATTCAGCGACCAGAACTCGGTCGAACTGAACACGCTGCGCTCCTGGCAGGTCACCACGCCGATGCCGATGTACTTGCCTTCCTTGCGCGCGGCTTCCTGCCGGGCACGCCATCCCTCATAGTCGAACATCCTGAGCATCTCTTGCATGACCGCCTGGTAGTTGCCGCTGTCATACACATTGCCCGTGGGAATCACGAAGGGAAATTCCTCCGGGCGGATCAGGTTGCGCCGGCGGATCTCGACCGGGTCCAGATTTAGCTCTCGCGCGGCAGCATCCACCATCCGCTCTATCACGAAGTTGGATACTTCCGAACCAAAGCCACGATACGCGCCCTGCTGGCACTTGTTGGTCAGCACTGCGATGATTCTCGCCTGCACACTATTGATACGATAGGGCCCAACGATCTGAGAGAATGCATTGCCGTGTGTCCCATACCCATACTGCAGGTAAGCGCCATAATCATCCATGACTTCATAGCGAAGGGACAGGATAGTGCCATCGCGTTTGACCGCAAGCTCGGCTTCGTAGACACGGTCGGAGCCGTGTCCGTCAGCGTTGGTCATATTGTCGAGGCGGTCCTCGATGAACTTTACCGGCTGACCTGCAATGCGTGCCAGCCCCGCCGTCAGAACAATAACCTTGTGCAGGAACAGCTTCGAGCCGAAGCTGCCACCGGCAAGCGTCGGCACGATATTGAGCTGCGTCGAAGGGACGCCGAGAGAAGCTGCGCAGAGCCACCCGACATAGGTATACATCGACGTGTTGCAGTGGACCGTAAACTTCCCGGTGCCGGGATCGTACTCCGCAACCGCGCCGACAGTCTCCAGTGGCTGCGGCCCCGACCGGTTCCACCGCAGGCGACGCTTGATAACTAGATCGGAGCGAGCGAAGTCGTCGTCAACGGGACCGAACGCAAAGGTACGGTCCATCGCGACATTACTGTCACCCAGGTCCGGGTGGAGAACGGCTTCACCCTTGGCATGCAACGCCGCCTCGAAATCTGCAACGACCGGCAGCTCCTCGAAATCCACATCAATCAGTTCGAGTGCATCCTCCGCGATGTACCGGTCCACCGCAACGACAGCGGCAACCGCTTCGCCGACATGGCGCACCCGGTCGATGGCGATCGCGTGCTGAACGACAGGCGGGCTCGAGAATGTCACCGTCGGTCCAGTCGTTTCCGCAAACTCCTTGCCGGTGACGACGGCGATCACCCCGGGCAACTCGCGCGCACGACTGACGTCGATCGATTTGATACGGGCGTGAGCGAACGGGCTTCGCAGCAACGCAACATGAGCCATGTTCGGCAGCACGATATCGTCGACGTACTTACCGCGACCAGTGAGCAGTCGCGGATCCTCGACTCGCTTCATGCTCTTGCCGATCCAGCGCAAATTCTGACGAGGCGCTTCCGATTGCCGCGACGCCGGGATTTTTACGTCCGGGATATATCGCTCGGTCATGGCTGCACTCCTTGTTGTTGGCGCATGGTTTCGGCTGCCGACATGATGGCATCGACGATCGTCTGATAACCCGTGCATCGGCAGAGGTTGCCCGAGATGGCTTCTGCGACTTCTTCACGCGTGGGATTGGGATTGACACTCAGCAGCTCCTTGGCGGTCATGAGCATCCCCGGCGTGCAAAAGCCACATTGCAGGCCGTGCTTTTCCCAGAACGCCTGTTGCAACGGATGCAACTTCTCGATCGTGCCGAGGCTTTCGACTGTTTCTACAGCCGCCCCTTGCACCTGTACGGCGAACGTCAGGCACGAGCGTACCGTCTTGCCATCAAGCATGACGTTACAGGCGCCGCAGACCCCATGCTCACAGGCGACGTGTGTTCCGGTCAGATGGCATTCATTACGAAGAAAATCGGAAAGCAGCATACGGGTCGGTATGCTCCGCTCATAAGTTTTGCCGTTAACGTTGACGGCAACATCGATCTTGTGGACTGTCATGGCTTCAACTCCAGTGGTGCGTTGCAGTCAGGCATGCCCTTGGGCGCGCTCCGCCGCCCTGGCGAGCGCTCGGGCGGTCAGCGTACGAATCAGGTCGTGGCGGTACTGCCTGTCCGCATGGATGTCTTCGATAAGGTCGAACCCTTCACTAGCAAGCGCAGCGACGCGGTCGAACAACTCCGTTGACGGCGACTGGCCTGTCAGAGCTTGCTCGACCGCAGGCAGACGCCGCGCCCGGTCTGACACACCCGCGTAGGCGACCGACGCTTCCTCGATACGTCCACCGCGAATATCGAGCAGCGCGGCGACTAAAGTCATGGCGAAGTCGCCCTGGCGCGCCGACACTTCCTCAAACGCGTAACCGCGGCGGCTCGCCGGCACCGGGATTTGCACCTCGACCAATATTTCATTCGGTTCAAGTGCCGTGGCATAGATGCCCTGGAAAAAGTCCTCGGCCGCAATGCGGCGTTCGCCGCCAATGCCTCGAACCACCATAGTGGCCCCTACAGAGAGCATGACTGCCGGCATCTCCGAAGCCGGATCGGCGTGGCACAGATTTCCACAAAGGGTGCCGCGGTTCCGAACGGTTCCGTGCGCGACGTAGTGATAGGCTTCGCTCATCAAAGGACAGCATTCCTGGACTAGCGCTGAATCCTTCAGATCGGCGTGCCGCATTAACGCGCCGATACGGAGGATATCGCCGTCGCGACGGTGATAATCCAGTTCGCTCACGCCATTGATGTCAATCAGCACATCGGGCCGGGCCATCCGAAAGTTCATCATCGGCACAAGGCTTTGCCCGCCAGCAATTACCTTGGCGTCCGGGCCGGACTGTGCCAGCAGCCGCAGGGCGTCATCCAGCGTGCCGGGCCGGCGGTATTCAAAGGATGTGGGTTTCATATGTATTTCCAGGTCGTCGACTAGAGGCCAGTTGCAGATGTGGCCCGACGAATACATGAGGTTCCTGCTCTCGCGCCGATGACAGACGGTCACCGTTGCTGCTGCGACGCATGAGCCAACTGAAGGGGCGACCTAGGGACGCCTGACGAAATTAGAGGTGGAAGCGAGCGGCATCGAGGACGGAATGCCGTTCCACGGATGCAAAGGGCGGATGGGCAACATGTTGTCTCCTTTTGTCTTTATCGTTCGATAATTCTTGGTCGAAGCGCACACATTGTCAAGTGATAAATTACGAGAAGAAAGAAAGACAATATTTGATGCAGCTAGGTCCATGCTGGGGCGTGAAGTAAATCGGTTTCCGCCTTCCTGACAGCCCCCTCGCTCTTGCTGCGCTTCCCTAGCAGAGACATCCCTCTTCCATAATTCGAAGCGTGGGACATTTCTGTCTCCCAACCGGACACTTATGTCCGCCGGCTGTCTTCTGGGATTTGCTTAGGCTCACTTCAGAGCTGAGTTCGACAGCATTAATTACGGGATTACCCTCGAAAATTGCACCTAATCCTCCTTGGCACAGAACTTGATCATGCATCACCGCAATCGCAGCGCCGAACACACCAGCTGCGCATTGCTTGCGGCATGGCTCGCACCCCAAAGCCTGGCTCTGGGCGGCTGTGCAACAGAAATATTTACGCCCCTTCGACAAGGTCATCGCGACCGAACCGAACACATCAAAGAACTGGCGTCGCTCTGTCGCACGCCAACACAGGAGACGAAGTATGAGTCGTTGCGCAAAGCATTCTGCCGCCACGGTGTCAGCCCTGCTGGCCCTGGGCGCCACATTCAACGCCAACGCGCAATCTACTGTCACGCTGTATGGCGTGGCAGATATCAACGTCGAGTTTGCCAACCACGTCGGCAGCGTACCGTCGGCATCCAATCAATTCACTTCCGGCACCGGGGATAATGTCTACCGCATGAACTCTGGCGGCGTCGCCGGGTCGCGATGGGGCCTGCGAGGTGTTGAAGCACTGTCTGGTAGCTTGAACTCAGTCTTCGTGCTCGAAAGTGGCTTTGCCATCGATACTGGAGTCGGTGAACAAAGTGGACGGCTTTTCGGACGGCAGGCATACGTCGGACTGCAGGACCAACGCTATGGCCAGCTATCTTTTGGCCGGCAGTACACCTCTGCCTTTGATGCGCTGGCAAACTTCTCACCAATGGCATTTGCTACGCAGTATGATCCGGTTGTTGCACTCACCGGCCCAAACTTCCGGGAAGACAATTTGCTCAAGTATTCCGGCACATTCGGTCCGGTTACGGCGGTTGCGCATTGGTCCTTTGGTTCGGGCGTTGCCTTGCCACAAGTCGTAGCGCCCGGTGTCGCACTAGGCGGCAATGGCGAAGCGCCTGGGCACTTTCGGCGTGATACGGCGTATGGCGCCGGGCTGAACTATTTCGCCGGGCCGCTTGGCCTGGCGATCAGCTACGATCAGCTCAATCCGTCGATGGGTATCACTGGCGGCTCCATTAGCAGCGGTTCCTTCAAGAAAGCAGCTACTGCCGTCAGCTATAGCTTTGGCGCGGCGAAACTCATGGGGGGTTATCGCTGGGGACAAAACAAGGCACCCAATGGGGACACGCTTCAGCGCGACGATCTATACTGGATCGGTGGAACCTTTCAAGTCACACCCGCATTGAGCATTGCGCTCTCATACAACTACCAGAATCTGAAGAGACTCCTGGACAGCACGTCTTCACCGAATCCTTGGCAAGTAGGCTTTCTTTCCAGCTACTCGCTTTCCAAACGGACTGACCTCTATCTCACCAGCGCATTCTCGAAACATGCCGGGCTAATGCTTGACTCGGCCGCGACAGTGTTCGCAAACAGCCTCGCGCTCGGCAACAGCTACGCGCTTGCCACAGGGAAGGACAACATGTTCGGTGCTGCCGTGGGAGTCCGTCACACCTTCTGAGAGCCAGTTTGAAAGTTCAAGGATGGGCGGCTCTGCGCAGTAGAAGTCCGCCCATTGCAATATAGACCATGGCCTCGAATACGCCGGGACGCCGCTCATAGTCCCTGACCAGTGCATGTAGCGCAATGCGATGTTCCGTAAGCAGGGAACTGCCAGCGACCTCCTGCGCCAGGCCGTGCTTGAACGAATACTCTATCTCGGGAAAGGGGGGCAGGTCGTAGATGAACTCGCCCTCCAGGCAGGAGGGCGAGTTCATCTTCCGGCTGCCCGACAACCTGCCGGATCAGGCTCAGAGGGAACCGCTTGCCGATCACCGCAAGCGTCTGCAACAGTGCCCTCTCCGCGATGGAAAGCCGGTCGATGCGGGCGGCAAGCACCCCTTCTTTGTCGGAATATGCAAGCTGGGGAGCGTCTCCTCGATCTGGTAACTTTCGGGCACGCCCACCAGCGCGTTCTCCTCGGGACCAGAGTCCCGAACAGTGCGAGGATCCCGTCGCCCAGGGACTTGGCGACGTAGCCTTCGTAGTGATGCACGGTCTCCATCATGAGGCCACCACGGTCAATGAGATGGCGTGCTTCTTCGGGATCCAAGTCGTGGATCAACGCCGTCGATCCGGCCATGTCGGCAAATAGTGCCGTGATCGTTTTGCATTCGCCCGCGCGCTCCCCCTCGCTTCCAGCGTTGCCTGTTCGGGCAAGGTGCGCTCGGCCAGGTGGGGTGGCGTGTAATGAACCGGGGCAAACTCCGCAAGTGGAGTTGCACTTGGAGGCGCGCCACACTCACTGCAATACTTGGTTATTGGGCTCGACTCTAGTGTCCTGTCCCGTAAATAACTGGCATTAGTCTTGCATACCGTTTCGGCATTCTGGGAACGGAGATATCGAGATGATTACGGGCAGACCGAAGGCCGAATTGGTGTTGAGCGAAGACGAACGCGCGCAGTTGCAGGCGTTCGCGCGCAGCCGGTCGTTGCCTGCTGCGTTGAGCAATCGGGCGCGCATCATCCTCTGCAGCGCCGACGGTGAGCTCAATAGCGCGATCGCCGAGCGGCTGAAGATGGGCAACGCCACGGTCGGCAAATGGCGTGCGCGCTTCATTGCACGCCGAATCGCCTGTCTGTATGACGACGTTCGCCCGGGGGCCCCTCGCACGGTCGACGACGAACGGGTGGCGCAATTGATTCAGACCACCCTGCATACGAAGCCGGCCACTGGCTCGACACACTGGAGCGTGCGTGCTGTCGCGGCCGAGACCGGCATCTCCAAGAGCAGCGTGCAGCGCTACTTCCAACTCTTCGGGCTGCAACCTCATCGTACCGAAGGCTTCAAGCTGTCTACCGACCCGTTCTTTGTCGAGAAGCTGCGCGACGTGGTGGGCTTGTACCTGAGCCCACGTGACAACGCGCTGGTGCTGTGCGTGGATGAGAAAAGCCAGTGCCAGGCACTGGAGCGCACGCAGCCGATGCTGCCCATGGGATTCGGCTACGTCGAGGGCGTCACGCACGACTACAAACGTCATGGCACCACCACGCTGTTTGCGGCGCTGAACATCCTGAATGGAGCCGTGCTGGCGCGATGCAAACCGCGCCATCGCCATCAGGAGTTCCTGTCGTTCCTCCGAGAGATCGACCAGGCCGTGCCCGCCGAGCTGGACATTCACTGCATCGCCGATAACTACGCTACGCACAGCCACCCGAAGATCAAGACCTGGCTGGCAGCGCGTCCGCGTTGGCACATGCATTTCATCCCGACCTACAGTTCCTGGCTCAATCAGGTCGAACGTTTCTTCTCCCTCATTACCGATAAGGCTATCCGCCGCGGCTCGTTCACTAGCGTCAAGCAGTTGGTCCAACGCATCGATCATTTCGTGACCGCTTACAACGCGGACTGCCAGCCGTTTCGCTGGACTGCCACTGCCGACTCGATTCTCGAAAAGTTGCACCGACTTTGCTCACGTATTAGTGGGACAGGACACTAGTTGCCACAGCGTGGACAGACGCATGTCAGCTTGGCGCGGCACTCTTGAATTTTGCCGCAATTGGATTCTCGAACCGACATTTTGTGAAGCACATATCACTCTCCACCACTTCGGCCCGCCTTATAGGCCACTAGACGCCCAATTGATTCCGGTTTCAATCAGTGCTTGGGTGCCCGATCTGCTGCGGCCCGCTGACCTGCTCAAAGAACCGCCCCGCCCTGCGAGAGACAAGCCGAAAAAGCCCGTCACTTGAATACGGCAACGCTATGGCCGAGTTTCACAAGACAATGACTCCTCAACAAAGGCGCGAACTGCAGGGGAAAGCTCTCGCTTCCGGCTAGCGATTGCCAAATCAACAGCATACTCAAAGTCCTGGATGGCTCTGTAACAAACCTCCGGCTGTAGAAAATTCCGCATGGACTCGGGTACGACAGCCACGCCGTACCCAGCCGAAGCCAGGCTAATCGCAGAGATGAAATCCTGAACGCGATAGTCGAGAATCGCCGAAAATCCTCCGGCGGATCCCAACGCCGACAGTACCTCTCCGAAGCCCTCCTCCTCGTCGAACTGCGGCGAAACAAAGGACTGATCTTTCAGGTCACTGGCAACCAATCTTGGCTTCCTCGCCAGCGGATGGCTCTCCGCCATGGCAACGACCACACGTTCACTCTGTATGAGCGTTGCCGTCAAGCCCGCCGGATACTGGCGCCGCAGCCGCACAATGCCGACATCAATCTCGCCGCTATCCAGCGCTTCAAACTGCCGTGGCGTATCCATGGCCACGACCTCAACGCGCACATTTCCATGGGAAACGCGGAAATGGCGCATTAATCGCGTCAGCACACCGCTGCTCACGCCAGAAGCTACATATGCGATTCGGACAATGCCCGCAAGGCCTCGTGCCGCCAGCCGGCCGACCTGATCGGCTCGTTCCAGATGTCGCAACGCCCCCACGGCTTCCGCATGGAACAGACGCCCCGCATCCGTGAGCGTCACCGGTTGCCGTTTGTTCCGATTCAGCAGGCGAACTCCCATGTCCTGCTCCAACCGCTGAATCTGCGCACTCAGGGCGGATTGCGCCACATCGAGGCGATCTGCCGCCTTGGCGAAGTGCAGCTCCTCGACCACGGCAGTGAAGTATCGCAATTGCCGGGCATCGATCATTTGATCTCCATCTCCGAATAAAGATTATGTTCGGGCCGCTGGATGCCGACCAGGAAGCAGGCTGAAATGGAGTCCCGAACTTAGAAGGAGACCCCAATGAACGCACCGCTCGCAGACGCGATTCTCTCCACCCCCGAGCAACCCCTCTTCCATCTGTTGCCCCACGCCGATCACCATCGCCTCATGCATGTCACGGCCGACGAGGCCGCACTTTCCGGCTTTCTTGACGACGCCCGACATGTCGATGTCCAGAATCTCGAGTACGTCCCGTTCATGCGCTACCACCTCGCCAACCTGCTGGTCCAGCGCCTTGGCAACGGCTTCGCGCAAACCTTGATTGACTTGGTCAAGAACCGCCGCCACGGTGGATTCACGATGGGTCTCCAGGGCCTTTCGGATGACTCTGCAGACTTCGTCCGGCTCGGTACGGCCGTGTGCCATATCCTCGGCCCCAGCAATCACGATGCAATGTCCGGGACATACTACGCCCGCTTCATCGTGAAACACACGGACGACAGCGACTCCTACCTGCGCCAGGCCTATCGCCTGTTCACGATGCACACTGACGGGACGTTTGTCAGTGAGGCGACAGACTGGCTGCTGATGATGAAATTTTCCGAAGAAAATGCCATCGGTGGGGAATCGCGTTTCTTGCATCTTGAT
This sequence comes from Cupriavidus sp. FW305-26, assembly GCF_058787975.1. Lineage (NCBI taxonomy): Bacteria > Pseudomonadati > Pseudomonadota > Betaproteobacteria > Burkholderiales > Burkholderiaceae > Cupriavidus > Cupriavidus sp. FW305-26. The sequence goes on along the minus strand of NZ_JBYTAH010000003.1, from coordinate 159,061 downwards.
GATTGGGACGAGATCGAGCAATTCGTCAATCACAAACTTGGGACCAGGCCCTTCCAGTACAAGGCGCCAGGCTCCAAGAATGTCTCCGATAGAGTCGAGCGCCCCATTTTCTTCCAGAGCCAGTTCGGACTGTCGATGTCGTTCATTGATCAGTTCGTCCAGCCCGCCGACCGCGACGAAGCGGCCTTTCTCCATGCGTTGTCGGCCTCCATGGAGGCGTCCGCCGGCACGAAGGAAGTCTCCCTTCCGGTCGGCGACCTCGTCGTGCTGAACAACTATTTCTACCTCCACGGTCGGGCGCCTTTCAAGAAGAATGAGTCGCTGTTCCGTGAACTGATGCGACAACGCGGCACCCTCGCATCATGAGATGGGCTGGCGCTGTTAATCCCGTATTGCGATCGTGTCGATGCGGATGCCGCGCCACTCGAACGAGCAGAATGCAGGAAGACAAATGAAACTCCACGAAGGCACAAGAATTCCGGAGGGGCTGCCTGCCACGCAGCGCCATCTCGCCGCCTATGCGGCGAAGAAACATCTCCCTCCCAAGCTGCAGAAGATCCTTTCCCTGGCCGACTTCGAAGCCGCCGCGCGCAGCCATCTGCCACGGCCGTTGTTCGGCTACATTTCCGGCGCCGCCGAGGACGGCATATCCCTCAATGCCAATCGAAACGCATTCGAGCAGCTTAGATTTCTCCCCAAGGTCTTGATCGACGTATCCCATCGATCGCAAGACACCGCCATATTTGGCAAGACCTACGCATCTCCATTCGGCATTGCACCGGTGGGCATCAGCGCCATCTCGGCATATCGGGGCGACATCGCGCTGGCGCAGGCGGCGCAGGAGGAGAACATTCCGGCGATCATGAGTGGCTCGTCCCTGATTCCGATGGAAGCCGTCCATGCCGCTGCCCCCGGCACATGGTTTCAGGCCTATCTTCCCGGTGATACCTCGCGCATCGACGCGTTGATAGACAGAGTCGGCGCAGCAGGCTTCTCGACGCTCGTCATTACCGTCGACATCCCGGTATGGGCGAACCGCGAGAACAACGTACGGACGGGGTTCTCGTTGCCGTTGCGCCCCTCCCTCCGACTCGCAATGGACGGACTGGCCCACCCCCGCTGGCTCGCTGGAACCTTCTTGCGAACCCTCATCGCTCATGGCATGCCCCATTTCGAGAACTCCTTCGCGACCCGCGGCGCGCCCATGCTCTCGGCTTCGGCAATACGTGACACGACTGGCCGGGACCACCTGTCCTGGGCGGACATTGCGCGGATCCGCCAGCGCTGGACCGGAAACCTGGTCATCAAAGGCATTCTTCATGCTGACGATGCCAGGCACGCCGTTTCGCTTGGTGCGGATGGCATCATCGTCTCGAACCACGGTGGACGCCAACTGGATGGCGCAGTCGAACCCCTGCACGTACTGCCGCATATCTGCGATGCGGTCGGAGACCAGACGGTCGTGATGATGGACAGTGGCATCCGGCGAGGTGGCGATGTCCTCAAGGCGCTGGCGCTGGGCGCTCGCTTCGTCTTCCTGGGTCGACCATTCATGTATGCAGCGGTTGTCGGTGGCATACATGGTGTAAGACATGCTATCAGCCTGCTCAGGGAGGAAGTCGATAGGAACATGGCTATGCTCGGCACGCCAACGATTGCGCAGGTTCATCGCGACGTGCTTGCCTGAGCCTAACATGGGGTCGCGCAGACCGCGTGGCCCTTCGTACGCTACTCGATGCGTAGTGAGGCGGCCGGCTTGAACCGCCGACCGCCCCGCGCCACCATCACGACAGCGTGTAGGCCGTCTTGACCGCAGTGTAGAACTCGCGCGCATAAGTACCCTGCTCGCGTGCCCCGTAGCTGGATCCTTTGCGACCCCCGAAAGGCGAGTGGTAGTCGACCCCGGCAGTCGGAACGTTGACCATCACCATTCCTGCGACCGAGCGCCGTTTGAAGTCAGTCGCATACTTCAGGGAGTTTGTGCAGATGCCGGACGACAGCCCAAAGTCGGTGTCATTGGCCACGGCCAAAGCTTCCTCATAGTCTTTGACTCGAATCACCGTCGCAACAGGGCCAAAGATTTCCTCGCGATTGACACGCATATCATTGCGTGTCTCCGTGATCAGTGCCGGAGAAAGATAGAAGCCTGGGGTGTCGCGCTCAAGACGTTCGCCACCAGAAACCAGGCGCCCGCCCTCCGAAACTCCCAGGTCGATGTATTGGCAGTCCTGTTCAAGCTGATCCTGCGACGCCACCGGCCCGATATCGGTCCCGTCTTTCAACGCATGGCCGATGCGAAGTTCGGACATGCGCCTTGTCATCGCCGCCACGAAGGCATCGTGGATACCCTCCTGCACCACGAGGCGGCTGGACCCTGTGCAGCGCTGCCCGGTCGAGTAGAACGACCCCTGAATGGCGACGGAGACCGCAACGTCCAGGTTGGCATCATCGAGAATCACCAGCGGGTTCTTGCCGCCCATTTCCATTTGCACCTTTGCGCCACGCTGAACACACGTGACTCCGAGGTGCCGGCCCGTATCGACCGAGCCCGTGAAGCTGACGGCCCTGACCTTTCGCGAAGCTGCGATGGCCTGACCAACACTGGAACCAGGTCCCATGACCAGATTGAAAACGCCCGCGGGCAGTTTTCCTGCGCGGACGATAATTTCCGCCAACGCCCAGGCGCTTCCGGGCACCAGATCGGCGGGCTTGAATACGACGGTGTTGCCGTAGGCCAGCGCGGGAGCAATTTTCCAGGCCGGAATAGCAAGCGGGAAGTTCCAGGGTGTAATGATCCCCACAACGCCCTCGGGTTCGCGCGTCACTTCGACGTCGACACACGGGCGAATGACCGGCAGTTTTTCTCCGCTGACGCGCAACGCTTCGCCTGCAAAGAACTTGAAGATGCGACCAGCACGCACTGCTTCGGCAACGCCTTCGCCACGGGTCTTTCCCTCCTCGCGCGACAATAGTTCCCCCAACGCTTCGCACCGAGCCAGGAGCTCCGTGCCAACTCGATCGAGCGCATCGGCTCTTTGCTCTGCCGTCCACCTTTCCCAAACGCCTCGGACGTCAAAGGCGGCGTCAATGGCTTGCTCGGCTTGCTTGGCGTCGGCGCGGGTGTAGGCACCAATTACGTCGTCGGTATCAGAGGGGTTGATGTTCTGGCCGGTTCTCGGGCCTTCGACCCACTCGCCGCCGATGTAGTTTCTGTGAATGGATGTCGTCATATCAGTGATTCAGTAGGCTGCCTCGTACAGGGCCAGCGCCTGGTCGTATTCGATCTCGCGGGGATTGTGGACCAGTAGGCGCCGAATATTCATCACGTCCCGGGCCAGCATCGGGATGTCCTCCCCCCTTACCTTCACCTCGCGCAGGCTGTGCGCATACGGCATGTCGGAGACCAGTTTGCAGATGGCGTCGACAAAGTTTCTCGCAGCGTAGGTGTCGGTGGTCGATTCGAGTTCCGGCAGCAATGCGCGTCCCATCCGCGCGTAGATGGCGCTTGCCGATTCGAGATTGAATCGCAGCACATGGGGCAGCATTAGCGAGTTGGAGAGCCCGTGCGGCACGTGGTAGTGAACCCCGAGCGGATAAGCTAGTGCATGGACGGCACCGACGGAGGAATTGGCGAAGGCCATGCCGGCAAAAAGGGAGCCGAGCAACATTTGTTCCCGAACATCGAGGTTCTTGCCGTCGTGGATCGCCAGCGGAAGATTGCGGTAGAGCATCTTCAACGCCTCTATCGCCAGCGCATCCGACAACGGGTTCTTCTTCAGATGCGTGGTGAGGGTCTCGATGGCATGAACCATGGCATCCACGCCGGTCATGGCCGTCACCGCCGGTGGCAAGCCGACGGTCAATTCGCAATCGAGCAGCGCGAGATCCGGCAGGAGCAGCCCTGCGACAATCGGCTTCTTCTCATGCGTGGGTGTAGTCACCACGGAAATCGGCGTAACTTCGGAACCAGTGCCCGCCGTGGTCGGGATCTGGATCAGCGGCAGCCGGGGCCCGCGCGCCAGACCCACACCGTAGATCTCGTCCATCGCCTGAGGGGTACGGGCGAGCAAGGCCACCAGCTTGGCCGTATCGAGCGAACTGCCCCCACCGAAGCCGATCACGCCATCGGCGCCGGCCTGCCTCGCGCTGTCGGCGGCATTAATGATGGTGGCCTCTGGCGGATCGGCCAGCACATCAGCGTATACCGTGACCTCCACTGACGCGTCTCGTAGTGCCTCGATAGCCGATGTCGTCAGACCGGCCTTATGTAGTCCGCCGTCCGTGACCAGGAAGGCGTGCCGCATTCCGTGTTCGCGGGCCAATGTGCCAAGATGACGGATTGCGCCGCGCTGACACGTAATCTTTGGGGTGGTGTGGAAATCAAATTGACTCATGTTTGGGTTTCTCCTCGGCATCTCAGTGGACCCTCAACGGCTTCGGTAAGCCAACATGCGCCCGCCATGTTCTGCGTCAAGCGCCGCATGCGAAGGCGGCATTCCGACTGGCGCAATGCATGGTGAGATGCGACCGCAGGGTGATGTGCCACGTGAATGCGGTGCCGTCTGATCAAGACCAGACAGCACCGCCCGCGGGGCAAAGCGGATTGACCTGGCGCTGCTCACGCCAGGCAGACTTGCCGACTTACCTGGCCGGCTCAGCTCGACAGCACAAAGCCTTCATAGCCGTTCCGGGCGTTCTCTTCGCACTTCTCCAGATACAAAGGCAGGCCACCCGGGTAGTTGAGCATCTCGCGCTTCTTGCCAGGAATGTTGGCGCCCATGTACCACGAGTCGGTCTGGACGAACAGCGACTTGGATGCCACGTCATTCACGTGCTCGGCCCAGGATTCGTCGGCTTCCGTCGTCGACTCGATGCGCTGGTATCCGTTGTCCCGCAGGTGCTCGAGACACTGAATGACCACATCGCCCTGTATTTCGGCAGCGGTCGGCCCGTTCAGGAAGCCTGTGGGAGCATGGGGGCCATACACGAAAAGCAGGTTCGGGAAACCAGCGGTTGCCAGGCCCAGGTTAGCGCGAATGCCGTCTTTCCAGCGATCATTGAGCGTCGAACCATCGGTGCCGCGAATATCGATGCTCAGGATGCCGCCGGTGACCGCATCGAAGCCGGTGCCGAGGACAAGAATATCGAGCTCGTGCTCCGCCCCGTCGTTCATGACCACCGCCGTCGGTGTGACGTGGTGGATGGGGTTCTCGCGAATGTCCACCAGTGTGACGTTAGTCTGGTTGAAGACCTCGTAGTAGCCGTTTTCCAGGCACGGCCGCTTGGTGCCAAATGGATAGGGTGCGGTGTCGGGAGCCATCTTACTGGCGATTTCCGGGTCGTTGATGCGCGCACGCGTCTTGTCCCGCCAGAAGGCGTACGCCGTGTCGTTGGCCTCCTTGTTTGACAGCACGTCGTTGAACGTCGCCAACCATGGGTGGAATCCCGCTTTCGCCCAGACCGCCTCATAGGTTGCCTGACGCTCCTCCGGCGACACTTCCATGGCGCCTACAGGCAGGAAGTCCATATCGAATCCGGCGAATGTCCGTCGACGCAAGGCATATCGTTCGGGATAGGCTTCCTTCATCCTCGCTTGCATCTCGGAATTGGTTTGGCGAGGCCCCATCGGCAATGCCATGTTCATGGTGCGCTGGAAGACGGTCAGGTGGGATGCTGTCTTGGCCGCCTCCTGAATAACCTGCACCGCACTAGCACCGGTACCGATGACACCCACGCGCTTGCCCTTGAAGTCCAGCCCCTCCTGCGGCCAGACGCCGGTATGCGGCTTCGGACCGGAAAAGGACTCCAGACCATCGATCTTCGGAATATACGGCTTCGCGGCAAAGCCCGTGCACAGGATCACATAGCGGCCCTGGAACTGCTCGCCGCCGGTCGTCTCCAGCGTCCACTGCTTCTTTGCCTCATCAAAGTTTGCAGATGCCACGCGCGCGTTGAATTGCATGTCCTTGCGCACATGCCATTTGGAATCGACATAGTGGAAGTACTCGCGCAGCTCTTCCCAACCCGGGAAGAGTTCCTTCCAGGTCCAGTCCTTCCACAGGGTCTCATCGGAAAATTCGTAGATCGGGACCTGAGTGTCCACCCGGGCGCCCGGGTAGCAGTTCCAGTACCAGATCCCACCGATGTCCGGCGCGGCTTCAAGCAGGCGCACCTTGAAGCCGCGCTTGCGAAGGTTGTAGAGCTGGTAGACGCCCGAGAAGCCTGCGCCCACGATCAGGACGTCATAGTGGTCGCCCGCTGCATGACTGGCGGAAGGAGTCGTTGCTGAGGAAATAGCGCTGTTCATGATGAAATCTTCGTATAAGGCGATTGTCGAAAGTTCGTGGTTGGCGTTATCCATTCATGCCAATCCGATGCGGGGGCGCACCCACTGCGCCATCCTCTGGATGACGTCATCCGCTTCGGGCGCCACGCCGGCCAGGAACTGGAAGACGTGCTGCATATCGTCGTAGCAATCGAACTTCACCTCGACACCGGCCTGCTTTGCCTTCTCGACGATGCGAATGCTGTCATCGAGCAGCGTCTCCGCATTACCCACCGTCAGGTAGATCGGGGGATATCCGCTGTAGTCGGTGTAGAGCGGGTTCGCCAACGGGTCGTAGCGGTCTCCCTCCGGACCGATGAACAGCGGCCCCAGAAACTCCGTGGTGTCCTTCGACACAAAGGCATCCCGATGTGCGTTGGTCTCGTAGGTTTTCCCGGAGATATCCCAGCCCGCCCACGGCGAAATCGGCATGGTGGCCGCCGGCAGCGGAAGATCGCGCGCACGTGCTGACGCAATGGTTGTCAACGCAAGTGCGCCGCCTGCCGAATCCCCCACCAATGCAATATGCCGGGGCTTCAGGCCCTGATCCTTCAGGAGCCATTCATAAGCTGTCGTCATGTCATTGACCGGACCCGGGTGCGGATTCTCCGGAGCCCGGCCATAGTCGACAATCAGCGCCCGGCAGCCTACGGCCTTGGCAATGTGGGCGAACATCTTCCTGTGCGTGTACATCGATCCGACGACATAGCCACCTCCGTGCGAGCAGAGCAGTGCGCGGTCCGGATCGCACCCTTTGGGAATGGCCCACATTGCCGGCACGCCTGCGGCATTGACTTCGATGTAGTCGACACCACCAGGTTCGGCGGTGACATCGCCCCAATGGGAGAACAGTTGTCGCACTTCTTCCAGCGACATGTCGGGCTTCTCGCTCATTGTCTTGACCCAACCTGCATACAAGGTCTTGAGCGCTTCAGATTCAACGCTAGCCATACGTCTCCTTTCAGTCTTGTGAGTAGTAGTCAGTTCCCTTTGCATCGGGTCGGCGCGTCGCGAACCGCCGCCCCCAGATGCATTGGTGTTACCTGTAGATGCGACATCACGGGCAAACCTCATAGATCAAGTTCTGTGCCACCCGGTTTTGGCACAGAAAGCAAGGGTTTTCCCTGTGAAAATGCGCTGATTTCAAGTGGACGTGCCGCATCTGTCCGAGGCCGGTCGGACAAAAATGTCTCGCGAGTCTTGGGACAGGACACGCCGGCTTTGGAGCGAGTGGACTTGCTAGCGGCATGGCTGGCGCACGACCGCAGGTTGCAGGCCTCATCGCAGTGGATCGTGTGGACGCCCGCCTGGAAACGAGAAGTCGATGGGTGCCGATTTCGTGCTGGATCCGACGAAACGCAATGTGGTGCGCGACGTCATGGAGCCGAAGCAAGGCGCTGGCCCGGTCGTCGTGCCCGGGCGGCTAGGAGCGCATGTGCCGAATGCGCAATGTCGTTTTCAGCCAGCGCATCTGGCTTCCTTGCCTCGTCACGCACAAGTACTCGCTGGACGATGTGGTGGTGCACACGAGTTTGCCCGCAGCTTCACCCGGCTGCGACAAAGCCTGGCGAATCGTCCCCCTTTCTTCCCAAACGGAGTTGTGTAATGATCTAAAGATAAAGAAAAGGCTGCCTGGAAAGGCCCGGTAACTGGTCTCGCACTTCAGACTGTGCAGCCAGAAGGAGACAAGCGGTGACTTCAAACCAAAGCCCCTACTTCGGCTTCGACAAAGATGCCCGTGGCGTGCGAAGCCTGTGGGAACGCTTCAATGCAGGGCTGATCGATATCAGCGACCGGCGGCCGCCCTACCAGCAGTTTCTGCTCAACGAATGGCAACGCTGCACCACGCTCGGCGTCGACGTTGCGTTAACGGTAGCCCAGCGACTCAACGAGGAAGAGTTCCGGCAGCGTCTCCAGTCGGGCCAGCGCCTGCTGAACGCCTCTGTGCCAGTCATCCAGGATGTAGGGCATTTTCTCGATGAGATTCCCGGCCTGATCATCCTTACTGAAGCCACGGGATGTGTCCTGCATATCACGGGCGCTCCCAGGATCCGCGAACAGGCTGCCACTCGCTCGGGCATTGTGGAGGGCTCCAAATGGAACGAGGCTTCCGCAGGCACGAACGGAATGGGCACCGCGCTTGCCACGGGGCAGCCAGTCCATGTCTTTGCCACGGAACATTTTTGCGAAGGCTGGCATTCGTGGTCGTGCGCCGCGGCGCCGATATTCGACATTGACGGGCGCACCGTCCTTGGTGTCGTTGACTTCACTATTGAAGAATCCGCCTTCCGCGACCAGGCATTGGCATTGACTGTGTCGATGGCCAACTCGATTCAAGCGCGCATGGTCATGTACAGGGAACTGGAGCGTAGCCGGCTGATCTCAGCGTTCGGCGAAACGGCGCGCCGCTACCCTCACGACGAAATGTTAGCGCTGGATCACGTCGGACGCGTGGTTGCTCACTCGCCAACCGATCGCTGCAGCAAGATCGTCGCAGCCTGGGGGGCGGGATCGCTGCAGGTCACGCCGGTCAGGCAAACGATCGACGTTTCTTCGCCTGAATCCGGCGAGAGAATTGGCGCGATTATCCTGCTGGCCAGCGAGCCGCAAATCCGCTTGCCTACTTCCGAACGCGCGCCCTTTCCGCAAAGCGATGCGGATCCCGTCAGGCGGTTCGGCCAGTTCCTGACCCGCGACCCGGAAACCCGGCGCATGCTGGACGAACTCCAGCGCGTGGCAACGACGGACGTCAATGTGCTGATCATTGGCGAAACCGGCACCGGCAAGGAATTGCTGGCGAGACATCTGCACGCGTGCAGTCACCGCTCCAATGAGCCCTATCTGCCAGTCAATTGCGGCGCCATCAGCGCGGAGTTGATGGAAAGTACGTTTTTTGGCTACGTGAGAGGCGCGTTTTCCGGCGCCGATCCACGCGGCCGCGCCGGATACTTCGAATCAGCGAGGGGTGGCACCCTGTTTCTTGATGAGGTCGGCGAACTGCCGCTGGCAATGCAGGCCGGCCTGCTTCGGGTATTGGAAGATGGCTCGTACCAACGGGTCGGTTCGTGCGAATCGCAGCGCGCACAGTGTCGGATCATCGCGGCTACCCACCGGAATCTGGAGCAGTTGGTCGCCGAGGGACAATTCCGCCAGGACCTCTACTTTCGCCTGAAGATCGTGCAGAAGACCGTCAAGCCACTGAGGGCGCGCCCTTGCGATATCCCCCCTTTGATCGAACAGTTTGTCGGCGCCATGCGCGAGAAGCACAGGATCGCTGCCGTCGACATCACGCCAGAAGCCCGCGCGGCACTCGAACGCTACACTTGGCCAGGCAACGCCCGCGAGGTGCGCAATGTCATCGAGGCGGCGCTGCTGTGTTCTGAAGGGCCCATCGATATTTCCTGCCTGCCGCCTGAAGTCACGCAACCACCTCAGCAAACCGAGAGGCTAGAAGCCGGCCCGAAACCGCCACCAACGGACAACCTGTCTTCCATGCAGGATTATGAGCGTCAACTGATCATCGGGATGCTGCGCAAGTACCGGAAGGCCAACTACGCTGCCAAGGCGCTCGGCATCGCACGTTCCACGCTCTACCGAAAATTCGCCGAGCTCAATATCGATCCGGGTCAGTACACGTCGGGCCAGGACGATTAATTCGTACTGCATGCGTCCATATCACCCCAAGGTCAGGCTTGCAGACCGTTGAGACGCATCTTCCTTTCCCCTCGCCAAGCCAACTCGCGCGGCACATCTTCGCGTGATTGCGGCGTGCACCCCTTTCCCTTAAAGCTGTTCGGCTCTCTCACGCAGGCTCGCCTGTCACGGAAGACATTCGAAGGACAGCGGGGTCTCATCGATCGGTCGGATTTGTCCGGCGCATCTCGCCCGGACAGGGTGCAAGCCTGCTTCAACACAGCAATTAGACCCAATTTCCCCGGGAATACCTGCAAGCACCGTCTCAAGCGACGACGGCACGGAACTTGATCATGAATGCCGGCAATCAAGGCGCTGGTGCATCACCACCATGGATTGCACAGGGCTCGATCTGAAACACCAGCCTCACGTTCGGATCCGCTGACCACCATGTCAAGCCGCTTGCAACCCGGGAGGCGTCCACATACGCACTTCCGTAATGCGTGCGTATGACAAACTGGCTTAATCGGCAGACTATCGCACGGATGTCCTCTGGCTTGCCAAGCCAATGCCGGTGACCATGCCCTGGTTAGCTTTTCGGTGAAGAGGAACCGCCCGAAGTCCGGTGTACACGAACCGCCTCGGCAAGACTTTTAACGTAGTCGTCGGAAATGTCGTGCTCAACTAGGGATTCGTCGAGCTGCAGCAAATAGTCGCGATTGCTTCCAAGATGCCCATTTGCGGTCGCAATCATCGGAGCGGTTGTCGCGATCGACGAATCATCCTCGTACAAGGCGTGCGCCGTATCGGCGACAAACGTGATAGCGCTCACGGTCTTGCCATCGGCCAGCTTGACCTCCCCCCACGTCGGCTGATAAACACCGCCCACCATTTCTCGCACCCACACCATCATGAGTTCGTGAACCAATTCATCCTCTCTCAGCCTGAACGCCACACCAACCGACTCTCCGGCCAGCTCGAGCCCCAGCATGCGACCAGGGTGCGTGCTGGTTCCGCGTGCCGTGACGAGGCGAATGCAGAAGCTACGGTGCCAGCCATGCAGCGTCGCCCGTTGCTTCTCGGCAAAGTGGAATAGTGGATTCCAGATCAGCGAGCCGTATGCGAACACCCAGACCGGTTCCTCAGGTTGCGGACGTCGCGCCAGGGTTTCGCGCATTGAGGTTTCGATGCGCTCCCGGGACCAGCGGAATTGCTCCGGCAGATCCTGAAACGATTCCAGGTAAGCACCTGTGCTAATCAGCTCTCTTGTCAGCATGATTGGATTCCTGCCCAAGTCTGCACTGAATCACGCCATTCAATGCAGACGAAGGAGGCAAGTATTAACCGTTACGCCACTCGATTGCGCTCGTGTTCGCCTGTTCTCTTTGGCGGCTCCGAAGGCCCTGTTCGGTCCATTCCGGCAATCATTGTCGTTGAATTCATGGATGGCAGACTGCCGACGGCGGCCACTTCAATGCGCTCTAAAACCACAACACTAAAATTGGCAATTGCGAGTGCGCCAACTACAGCGAGAACAGCGGTCTTTGAAAATTTCTTCAGGTTGCTAAAATTCATGATCATTAATCTCGATTGCTCCCGGTACCAGGTCGATGAGGTGTTCCTCCTTTCCTGTTGAACGGAGGATCATTGCATCAGGCAGCATGCGCCGGGTAGTCGGTGTAGCCTTTGGCGGAACCGCCATACCAGTCTTCCGGGCTGGATTGTGCAAGCGGAATGTCGTGCTTCAGTCGCGACACCAGGTCCGGGTTGGCGATGAACGCACGGCCGAATGCAACCAGGTCTGTCGTGCCTTCGCTCACCAGTTGCTTTGCCTTTTCCGGACTGATACCGCCGTTGACAATCAGCGAGCCGGAGTACGCTGGCCGCACGATCTCGAGGATATTGGGCAAGTCTGGACGGTCGAACCAGCCATTGGTATCCGCGATGTGAACGTAAGCCACGCCAAGATCCTGAAGCATGGCTGCGACATATTGGTACGTGCCCACTGGATCGAGGTCACGCACATTGTTGTATGCCGCGAATGGGGAGATTCTCACCCCGATCCGATCTATCGGCATCACTCGCGAAACCTGCTCGATAATCTCGCGCAAGAAGCGGGCACGATTTTCGACGGAGCCTCCGTATTCGTCGTCCCGTTGGTTGGTCGTTGCGGACAAGAACTGATGTGGCAGATAGCCGTTGGCCGCATGGACTTCGACACCATCGAAGCCGGCAGTGCGCGCATTGGCGGCAGCATACCGATATTCCTGAATGGCGGCCTTCACCTCCTGCGTACTCATTGCGCGCGATGGGGTGGCATGGATCCTGGTGTATACGCCGTTCTGCAGTTTTCCCCAGACATGAAGCTGGTGCAGGTCATCGTTGACAGCCGAGGGAGAAACCGGCGCATTCCCGTTCAGGATCGCGAAAGAGCTCGCTCGACCGGTGTGCCAAAGTTGCGCTACGATGCGCCCGCCCGCCAGATGCAGGCTTTCCACGATGCGCCGCCACGCTTCGGTCTGCTCCGGGCTGTACAGGCCAGGCGATCCCTCGAAGGACTGGGAGTTGCGGGTCACATTGATCGCTTCGGAGATCAACAGCCCTGCACCGGCGCGCTGAACGTAGTACTGCTCCATCAATGCGGAAGGGACATCGTTTGCATCCGCTCTGGAGCGGGTCAGCGGCGCCATCACGACACGGTTGGCGAGCGGGATCGCGCCGAGTTGGTAGGAATCAAATAGGTTTGGCATGTGCGCTTTCTCCTGAAAAGACACGGGGTGTTCGGCGCGAAAGGAATACCCTGTTCGCTGCCTGAAAACGAAACGCCTCGATAAAGGCGAGCGTGGTGCAACGGGTAGCCATACTCGGCTGGCTTCCGCTCCTTATGCCGCCTTGCCTGGGCCGGACGACATCTCGGTGCGTCGGTTGATGGTGCGGTAGTCAGCTATTCAATGCTGCCCACCAACCCCGCTGTTGAATGACTGCAGTGTCAGGGATCTGATGTTGGTGATATAGAGGGATGGTGTCCCGGAATACGGGACAATGGATCCCTAATCGGCAGCTGGTTTGCGTTCCGGAACTATGACCCTTCCACACCGTTTAGCGCGCACCAGGTTCCACTTGGCAGGCGCGTCCAAGCATTCGTGTTTGAACTTGGTGGGGTGTTTAGACCTGATCGAGGCGCCGCTGTGAATCGTTGCCGATACGCTGAAGCGAAGAGCGAAACCGCAAGGCTGCCTGACGAAAGGCACGCACATGACCGACTGGGGAATCCTCATCGGCAATCGAGTGATGAGGATCGCCTGGTGTGAAGAAGGCCTGGTAAAGTCGGACCGGCAGAAACAATTCACTGGCGCAAAGCCGGAAGAACAGCCATACCAAGTTCTTCCACAACGCCCAAAAGAGGCCGCGGACCGGGGGCGAGATGCAGCATGGCGTGGGCGACACCATTGGCCTCCAGTCGCTTCAGATAATCGATCAATGCCCAGCGGCCAGTTCGCAGGCCCAGTTCGATAGGTACTGCCTCGGTCGAAGGGTCGTCGACCAGGTCCAGGTGTATGGACTGAACGAACGGCTTTGGCATACCAGGGGACCGTTCTCGTAGCGCGGATTGCCAGAGGCCAATGCGCCCCTGCTGGCGAACTTCCTCTCTGTGGTACGTGGCCCATGCGTCTGCATGGGCTGCGATCCATTGCAAGGTTTGCCGGGCTGAACCCACCGCCATCATCGGCACGCGAGCAGCCGGCGGCACAGCAAGATCGTAGCCATCGGTGGCGCTCAGCAAGGCGGCACGATCGGCCTGCGAAGGCGACAGCGCCGCCCTGACGATCGCCCATCGCGTCCGGAACGCTTCTGCCCTTTGTTCAGGGTCGAGGCCAAACGCCGCAAATTCGGCCTCCCTGTCACCGGAGCCTAAGCCCAGGATAAAGCGGCCCTGCGACAGCCGGTCCAGCGACAGGGCGGACTTCGCCAGGTGGATCGGGTGTCGCAGTGGAAGCACCGCTGCGGCCGTACCGAGTGCAATCGAACGGGTTACCCCGGCAAGGAATGACAACCACACGAACGGGTCATCCAGCGCCGCGGCTTCCATGGTGGATCCTTGCGGGATCATCAGAGGTACGTCGCGGGCCCAAAGCGCAGCGAACTGGAGGGCGTCGGCGCGTGCGGCCAGGCGCAGCTCAGACTCGATGTCGGCCATCTCACCGGGCTTGCGCCCGAGCGGGGTCATCAAGCCTACGGTCAATTGCCCGGCGGCAAGGGTGCGCTCATAAGCGTGATTGAGTAGGTCCATGGCTCGTTCCCGATCGTGACGTGGCTTTCGGTGCCCCCGATTTTGGCGCTACGCTCGACAACCGGAGACTCGGTGAAGCATAGGTGTGATTCGCGCACCTGGACAATATCTGTACGCGAGGCGCTCCCGCCGTTGCACGTGTCCAAATCAGACGCTGAACCAGCCCGGCACGTATGCCATCTGGCCAATCCGCCATGTCTCGCCATCGTCCTTGATCAGCTGTATGCGATAGTGCGCGCCGTAGAGCGGTTTGTTCTCCGGCGTTGTCGTCCGCCCGGGCATAACGCGTCCCAACAGGAGCGCCGCGCTGCTCCCGTCGGACTGGATCTCGACCTGCAGCGGCTCACCATAATGCTGCATCCACGGCCACGGCAGGCGGAACGCCTTGAGCGTTGCCATCAACTCGCGGCGCCCTTTCAGATGTCCCATGGGCGTCAGTTCAGCCTCGGCATCCTCGCTGAAGCATTGACCGAACAACACGAAATCGGCTTGATCCAGGGCCCAGGCATAGCGGAACCAAGCCTCGGCGGCCGCCTCCTCGTTGCTGGTGGCCAATTCCGACACCGGGATTCGATGCCACGGTGCATCCAGCTCGCTGACGACGACGGCAGGCGGATCGCCGGGCTGCCATGCCCTGTCGGTCGGCGGCAGCTGCCAGCCCGTCAGCCTGGCCGACTCGCCATGGACCCAATGGAGCTGGATCCTGATTTCGCGTATGCGCGCACGGCTTCCCTGGCTCTCGAAAGACAGGATCACCACGCCGCCGAACGCTACCGCTTCAGCGTTGCCGGCAGATTGCCGCGCCTCGCCATGAAAATAGGCGCTGACCATGCTCTCGCTCCCATATGCCCGAGGAACACGATTGGTCGCGGCGATATGCACGGCCTCCAGGCCTGGGAAGTCGCTGGCCAGCGCCCCAAGGACATCATGGGCTCCCCGGAAATGGCCACGGTGGCTGCTGAACAGCTCGACTGCATCGGCCAGCAGATCTTCCGCAGGCATCGACGGTCTTCCGGCCCACGTATCGCAGAAGGCAGCAAGCAGATCCAGAAGTTGATGACGTGTAACAGTGGACGACATTGATTTCTCCATTCAGTCGGCCCGGAAGTGGGGCAGGACAAATTCCGCCAGTTCCTCCAGCACCTCTGCCGCGGGCCGGCGCAAGGGCTTGAGGTTAAGCGCGACGTGGCTGACGCCCTGAGCCTGCTGCCTTCGCCACAGGGCGATCAAAGCGTTGCGGCCGGCGCGGATGCCGTTGCCGACGTACTGCAACGGGGCGTTGGGGTTCTCGGACAGGTCGAAGAACGCGGCATAGCCGTATGGCCGCAGCCACCCCTCCTCATGGCTGGCCCGCCAGCTTTCCAATAGCTGCGGCATCCGGTCGAGGTCGCTCAGGTGCCAGATCCAGCCATCGCTGTGCCTGGCGATCCAGCCGAGATCCTGGCGGGCCCGGCCGATCACCAGCATGGGCATGCGCCCACCCACCGGCTTCGGAATCAGATCGATCTCGCCGCGGAAGGTGCCGTAGTAGCTAGTGGCCGCGCGCGGAAAGGACTGCTCCGTAACCGTCTTGATCAGACCGAAGGCTTCGCGGAAGCGGTCCCCGCGGCTCTCGTAGTCCGCCCCGAACGCCGGATATTCGATGGCGCGGTCACCAGTTGAAAGCCCCAGCAGCAAGCGGCCTTGCAGCAGCTGATCAGCGGATGCGGCTTGTTTGGCGACGATGAGCGGGTCGCGCAGCGTCAGGATGATGCCGGCTGTGCCCAGCGCGATCTTTTTGGTGTGAGCAGCGAGAAAGCCCAGATACACCATCGGGTCCAGCATCTGCCCGGTATCCCCGAAGTTGGGGTCGTAGAAGGGAACATCGCGCATCCATAGCGCAGAAAATCCCGCCTCGTCAGCCATCGTGGCCAGGCGCTGATGGTCTTGCAGAGTGGGGAACGGCGACGATGGATAGCCCTCCAGGGGCATGATGAAGCCAAACGTCAGCCGGCCAGGCTGGAAGACCCGGCGGTATCCGGGGTGGGCCTGCAATTCCGCAGGCACTGGACCGATTGAAGGGTTATTCATAGTGATGACTCCGCTAAACGGCGAGCGGCACGCTCCGAGGTCTGCGTTGACCCAATGCCTTGGTAGCAACTCGGCCCGCCGCATTAGCCCGCATTGCTCTGCCTTGTGGACAGGTAGCAAGGATAAGGCGATGATTGGGGATTTGGATTCCCGTGTCAGGGAACGCTGATGCCCCGCTGTGGGTGTGAGGACACAACACCATGGAGCCCAACCGATTCGGCGACATCGCCGCGTTCGTGGCGGCAGTAAAGGCTGGCAGCTTTACCGCCGCCGCCGATTCGCTCAGCCTCACCCGTTCAGCCATTGGCAAGAGCATCGTGCGCCTGGAGGGGCGACTGGGCGTGCGCCTGCTCAACCGCACCACGCGCAAGCTGAGCCTGACTGACGAGGGCCTGGTGGTATATGAACGCTGGCGCCAGATCCTGGAAGACCTCGAGGAGGTGGATGCCACCATGGCACTGCGCCGCGGCAGGCCAACCGGCACCCTCAAGCTGACGGCACCCTTGTCCTTCGGACAGCGCCACATCCTGCCGGTCCTTGATGCCTACCTGAAGCAGTGGCCCGAGCTGCGTGCGGATATCTCGTTCACCGACCGCTTCGTGGACCTCATCGAAGAAGGCTTCGACATTGCCATCCGTATCGGCATCCCGAAGGATGACTCGCAGATCCTCACTCGCACGATTGCCGAGCAGCAGTTCCTCACGTGCGCCTCACCGGAGTATCTAGCCCGGCGTGGGGTGCCACAAGTTCCGCAGGACCTGGCCGGTCACGACACCATTGTCTTCCAGAGCGCGGAGCGGCCACGTCCGTGGCGCTTTGACACGCCTGAAGGCCACTATCTGTTTGATGGCCCGGGACGCCTGAGCATCGACAGTTCGGAGGCGATGCGCGAAGCGGCGCTGGCTGGCTTCGGCCTGGTCTGCCTGCCGTCCTATCTCACGGGCGCCGACGTTCGCGCGGGCACGCTGGTGGAAGTGCTTGGCGCGTATCGCACAACGCCTGACCCCATCCGGGTCGTTTATCCCAGCAAGCGCCACCTGTCGCCGCGCATCCGGGCGTTCATCGACCTGCTGGTGGCACGGTGGGAAGCTGGTGTGCCATGGGAGCCTGGTACACAGGCCAATACCTGACTCGCGCCACTTTGCTGAACAGCGGGCTGCAGGAGAGTGTTGGGGGGTGGGATTGGGGCCCATGAGGACCGAGTGCCGGTCTCGCAAAGCGGTTTATCTCCACACGGGATTCAATGAGACTTACGACATCCCAATCCCCAGTGGTCCTCTGCCATGACTGTCCCAGCCTCTGCCACCCCAAAGGCGTTGCCTGCCGAGCTGCCGAGCCCGCACCCGGCCCTGCAACAGCATCCGGGCTTCCAGCGCCTGTTCCAGCCAGGTGCCCTGACCATCGGGCTGATCCTCCCGCTCGAAACCCATCCGGGACGGCCCGCGCCGACCATGCGCGGCCACGTGCAGATGGCCCAGCGCGCCGAGCAGCTGGGTTTCGGCGCACTTTGGATGCGCGACGTACCCTTCTTCGATCCGAATTACGGCGATGTGGCACAGATTTTCGAGCCAATGGTCTACATCTCGTACCTGGCTGCTGCGACCGAACGAATTGCCCTGGGTACCACTGGCATCGTGCTTCCAACGCGCGAGCCGATGAACCTGGCCAAGCAGGCGACGTCGCTGGACCAACTCAGTGGTGGCAGGCTGGTGCTCGGGCTGTCCTCAGGCGACCGCTATAGCGATTACCCGATGTTCGGCATCGACTACGAGAGCCGCGGCGAGCGCTATCGCGACGCCTATGGCGTCTTCCGGACGCTGTCTGAAGAAAGCTTTCCGAGCTTTCAGTCTGCACGCTTCGGAGGATCGCCTGGCGCCCTCGACCTGGTTCCCAAGGCGCCGTTCGGGCGAGTTCCCGCCATCGCCGTGGGCCAGGCACAGCAAAGCATGGAATGGCTGGCGCATAACCTGGACGGATTCCTGGGAGGAGCGCCCGCTCCGTACGGGCTGGCACAGCTCGGCGAAGAGTGGCGCAAGCACGTGCACGCTGCGGCGGGTGAGCAAGCCTTCAAGCCTTTGGGGCTGGGAGGCTACCTCGACCTGGCCGAAGACCCGGATGTGCCGTTCCAGCGCTTCCCTGGCGGTTTCCGCGCCGGACGCAACGGGCTGCGTGACTATCTGGAACTGGCTCAGGCAGCCGGCATTTCCCACGTTGCCCTCAATCCGAAGGTCAGCCGCCAGCCCTATGGCGAGATCCTGGACGAACTGGCGGAGTACGTGTTGCCACACTTCCCTTCGCATCCGTGAACCGGCAGCACGCACGCCAATACTCGCACCTGCTACCCGGAGCCCTTGCCATGACATCCCTCTTCGATCCTTATGACCTTGCCGGCCTGCAGTTGCCAAATCGCGTCGTCATGGCGCCGATGACACGCGCCCGGGCAGTCGACACCGTCCCGCCGACGGATATGGCCACGTATTACGCCCAGCGTGCCAGCGCCGGCCTGATCATCACCGAAAGCGCCCAGGTCTCGGCTCAGGGCCGCGGCTACCTGTACACGCCAGGGATCCACACGCCCCAGCAAATCGCAGGATGGCAGCGCACCACCGACGCAGTGCATCGCGCCGGCGGCCGGATCTTCATCCAGCTCTGGCATGTCGGGCGGGTCTCGCATGTTTCGCTACAAGCGGACGGCAATGCACCGGTCTCTTCGGTGGCGGTAACGGCAGCCGATACCCAGGTACTCGCCTACGACACCAACGGTCAGCCGGCCCAGGTGCAGGTCAGCGCGCCGGCGGCCCTGGACCTGGCCGGCATCCGCGGCGTGATCGAGGACTTTCGCAACGCCGCACGCAACGCCATGGCCGCTGGCTTTGACGGCGTCGAAATCCATGCGGGTAACGGGTTCCTGTTCGAGCAGTTCATCAATGCCGGCCTGAACACCCGCACCGACCAATATGGGGGCGCGTCCATCGACAACCGGCTGCGCCTCCTGCTGGAGACCGTCGATGCGGTCGCCGGTGAGATTGGCAATGCGCGCGTGGGCGTGCGCGTGTCGCCGCAGGCCCGGCTTAACGACCTGCATGCGTTCGAAGAAGAGGAAGCGACCTGGCTCGCTTTGGCCGAGGCATTGTCCCGCCGCAGCCTGGCTTACATGCACGCGAGTCACCTCGAATCGCCCGCATTCCAGCAGGCTTTCCGCAAGGCCTACCAGGGCACGCTAATGCTGGCAGGCGGTTTCAATTCGGAAAGCGCCCGAGAGGCCCTGGACGCAGGGCAGGCCGATGTGATTGTGTTCGGCCGGCCGTTTATCTCGAATCCGGACCTGGTGGAGCGCTTGCGCAACGATTGGCCATTGGCGGAAGCCGGGCGTGAGGCCTTCTATGGTGGCGGCGCCCGTGGGTACATCGACTACCCGGCTTACGATCCGGCCAGAGCACCGGCAAACGAGCCGACCCATGAAAGACAGGCCAGCCACCGCCAGGCATGACAGGCGGACAAGGCATAGCGCCGCCTCAGACTTGCTCACCAAAACCAGGGGCGTGGGCCGCTGCCCTGCCCCTTGCAACCTCTCAATGGAGTTCCTATGACCGCCCTGTCCGTCCTGGATCTGGTAATGATCGGACAAGACAAGAGTCTTGCCGAGGCCGTGGATGAGTCGCGCCAGCTGGCCCGGCATGTCGAGCAGCATGGCTTCCGTCGCTACTGGGTCGCGGAGCATCACAATATGCCAGGCATTGGCTCGGCCGCCACCTCGCTGATCATCAGCGATATCGCCTCGGCCACGTCGTCCATCCGTGTCGGGTCCGGTGGCGTCATGCTGCCCAACCATGCACCGCTGGTTGTCGCCGAGCAGTTCGGCACCCTGGAAGCGCTATATCCAGGTCGAATCGATCTTGGCCTCGGACGCGCGCCAGGCAGCGGCGGCCCGACGGTTCAGGCGTTGCGACGCGGCGCCAGGGAACGCGACTTTGCGCAGGATGTCGTCGAGTTGATGGACTATCTGGCCGACAACGGCAAGCAGCCGGTGCGCGCGGTTCCGGAACGGCATGACGTACCGCTCTGGATTCTCGGCTCCAGCATGTACGGTGCCGATCTTGCGGCAAAGCTCGGCCTGCCCTATGCATTTGCTTCGCACTTCGCGCCGCGTTACCTGCACCAGGCGATCACCCACTACCGCAACAACTTCCGGCCCTCGCAGCAACTCGCCACGCCGTACGTCATGGTCGGCGTGAATATATTCGCGGCTGAGACAAACGAGGAAGCGGAGTACCTGGCGAGTTCGCACCAACAATGGATGCTGAACCTGCACATGGGGCGCCTTGGCCTGTTGCCCAAGCCCGTGGAGGACTACGTGCGGCGCTTGCCCGATCACGAGCGCGAAGTCCTGGACCAGGTCATGGCCTGCACCGTGGCCGGCGACAAGCCGACCGTCGGCGCGTGGATTGAGAAGATCGTTGACCAGACCGGTGCCGACGAGCTGATGATCGACTGCCGCATCTACGACCCGCAGGCGCGGATGCGCTCGCACCAGTATGCCGCGGAGTCCATGGGCGACCTCCTCAGCCGCTAGTCCATGGGCGACCTCCTCAGCCGCGTAGGACCTGACGCTTTGCAACTTGCCAAGCTGCAAAGAGCGGATGCCAGTAGCGGAGAGGGAACAGCGCAAACCCATCGGATTGGATCGTCCCGCACTTCCTTCGCAGAGACTGCACAATGCACACAAGGCGTCAGAGGGTGACTTGTAAAGGGAACCTGTAGCGTGGCTACCCGCCATTGTCCCCCTGTAGACCTCGGTGGGTGGCATGACGGTAAATTTTCCGATCTCCTGAATCAGAGACTGCTCGAACTCTCGAATCGTCAATACCACTTTAGCGTCGGTATTGGGGTAAATTGGCTCACGTTCAGCGGCATCGCTAAGAGGCGACGCGGCCAGCGTATCAATGACCGCGGTGCCGGCCTCCCATGAAGGCGGCTGCATCGGCGGCGGTCATGCCCCAATTGTCGCGCGCGCCGAGGTTGGCGCCGCTTGAGACTAGTAGATCTACGATTTCAGTCCTGTCGAACATCGCGGCGACCATTAGCGCAGTGCGGCCGTCTGGCGACGCGCCTTCGACGTCGGCGCCATACGCCAGCAGTACTTCAATTACGTCCTTGAAGCCCTTGTAGGCCGCTCCGGCAATTGGTGTCTGGCCAGCCGCGTTACACATGTCAGGCGAGGCTCCGGCATCAAGCAAAGTGCGCAGGGTGTCCACCTGTCCGTGGTAGGCGGCCAGCATCACAAGGCTGTCGCCCTTCTCGTTGCGCAGGTCCGGCGACAAGCCGCGCGCAATCAGGGCAGCAAGCGAACCCGCATCCCCTTGGCGCACCAGGTTGAAAACCTCGGCCAGCGCGGCGACCACGCGAGCCTCTTCCTCAGGCGTCATGTTCCGTTTCCAGTCTGATATAGCTTGGGTCATTATCCTTGTTCTCTCCCCCGCAAGGCGGGAGAGAGCTGTACAGGTCAGACGCAGGGCCGTTCTTACCTTTGGCTTTCGATACGTTCAATCGCCGCAGCTACGCCGGCACCGTAGGCCGGGTCGGCGGCCGTGCAGTGGTCGATGTGGCGTTGCTGAATGTGCTTCGATACACCCTTGATCGAACGAGACGTGTTGTCGAACAGTGACTGCTGCTGCGCTGGCGACATCAGGCGGAACAGCGCCCCCGGCTGAGAGAAGTAGTCGTCGTCCGCGCGATGGTTCCAGTGGTCGGCCGCGCCTTCCAGCGTCAGCGGCGGCTCGAGGAAGTCGGGCTGGTCAGCCCACTCGCCCTTCGTATTTGGCTCATACGCGATGGTGCCACCCTGGTTGTTGTCCGTGCGCATCCGGCCATCCCGGTGATAGCTGTTGACATACTTCGCGGCCTTCGGCGAATTCACCGGGATCAGATGGTGGTTGACACCCAGACGATAGCGCGCGGCGTCGCCATACGAGAACAGACGGCCCTGCAGCATCTTGTCCGGAGAGAAGCCGATGCCAGGAACAATTGTCGACGGTGCAAACGATGCTTGCTCGACTTCGGCGAAGTGGTTGTCCGGATTGCGATTGAGCTCCAGCATGCCAACTTCGATCAGCGGATAGTCCTTCTTCGGCCAGATCTTGGTCAAGTCGAATGGGTTGTACGGCACCTTGCTGGCATCGGCCTCGGGCATGATCTGCACGCAGAGCTTCCAGCGCGGGAAATCGCCACGGTCGATGGCTTCGTACAGGTCACGCTGGTGATACTCGCGATCCTGCCCCGTGACTTCGGCAGCCTCGGCGTCGGTCAGGTTCTGGATGCCCTGCTGGGTCACGAAGTGAAACTTTACCCAGTAGCGCTGCATGTCCTGACTAATGAAGCTGTACGTGTGGCTGCCGAAGACGTGCATATGACGCCAACTGCGCGGGATGCCGCGGTCGCTCATGACAATGGTGATCTGGTGCAGCGCTTCGGGCAGGCTGGTCCAGAAGTCCCAGTTGTTCTCGGCGCTTCGCAAGCCGGTACGCGGGTCGCGCTTCACGGCGTGGTTCAGATCGGGGAACTTGAGCGGATCGCGGAGGAAGAACACTGGCGTGTTGTTGCCCACCAGGTCCCAGTTGCCTTCTTCCGTGTAGAACTTGATCGCAAAGCCGCGGATGTCCCGCTCGGCATCGGCCGCACCACGCTCGCCGGCCACTGACGAGAAGCGCACAAACACTTCCGTCTTCTTGCCGATTTCCGAGAACAGGTCGGCACGCGTGTACTTGGCGATGTCTTTCGTAACCGTGAATGTGCCGTAGGCGCCGGAGCCTTTTGCGTGCATGCGGCGCTCGGGGATGACCTCGCGGTCGAAGTGCGCCAGTTTCTCCAAGAGCCAGACATCCTGTAGCAGTGCAGGTCCGCGCGCACCGGCAGTCTGGATATTTTGATTGTCGGCGACAGGAGCGCCAAATGCGGTCGTGAGCTTCTTCATGTTGGGGTTCCTTTGGTGCATGGCGCGACCTCATTGGCTCGCGCCGGATGTTTGTGGGCGTGCTGAATGCGGGCAGAGTGCTCCCTATTTAGTCGAACCGCAGCCACAAGAACTCCTCCGCCTGAAAATCAGTACGTTAGACGCTAACGGTACAGTGATACCGCCCGAAGCGCTGATAGCAATGTATGAGCGGCCGTGACTAGAATAGTCCAACTCCATCGAGCGCGGTATCAATGTTGATGGCACGAGATAAAAGATGCGATACGGACGAGGAGCGTCCGCGCATAGCTTTTGAGCTCTCCGTGTTGTCACGATCTCGGTGTATTCGTTGTGGACAAACTGTAGTAGCCGACGACATGTATTGCACGGCTCCAGTTTTCAATCCTGGAGTGCATCCGCATGATCGGTGGCACGGTGCAGCCCCCTAAGATCGTCGAAGTACTGTAGGTACCAACGCCATGATTACGCCGACCCAAAGGGGTAAACCACTAGCCCACAGAGCTACCCTGCCTCGAAAGCGCATTCTACAATTTATCCATCGATCACCATCTTGCATTGGCGAGAGCCGCTGAACGGGACCTGCCCGGACAGCACCATGATCATTCCCCACCTGAAACCATTGCTGGCAAGAACGAACCAGGAACCAGGATGGTTGGCGCTCGCTCGATAAGTGGTCGATCGATAACTATCAAGCGTCATTGACTCAGAGGCATGCTGATTGCCGCTGGAGACGCCGATCGTACGACGGGCTGCCCTGGCCCGTAGTGCGATCAGAATGCCCCGCCAACAGGAGACCCGCATGGCAACCATGAAAGCAACTGTGTTCGTAGAGCCTGGCCGTATCGCACTGGAGGACAAACCCATTCCCGACGTCGGTCCGACCGATGCGCTGATCCGCATTACCACTACAACCATTTGTGGTACCGACATCCATATCCTGAAAGGCGAGTATCCCGTCGAGAAGGGCCTGACGCTGGGGCACGAGCCGATCGGAATCATCGAGAAACTCGGCTCGCAAGTGAAGGGCTATCATGAGGGCCAGCGCGTGCTGTGCGCGGCGGTCACCCCGTGTGGCCAGTGCTCGTCATGCCTGATGGGGTTCCATTCCCAGTGCGGCAGCAATTCCGCCAGCGGCTGGAAAGTCGCGGGGGGCTGGAAGATCGGCAACTACCTCGATGGCTGCCAGGCGGAATACTTTGTTGTACCGGACGCGCAAGCCAACCTGACCGTGATCCCCGACAACCTCACCGACGAGGACGTGCTACTGGTGCCGGATATCGTCAGTACCGGCTTTTCCGCTGCCGAATCTGCCGGTGTCAAGATCGGCGACGTTGTGGTCGTGGTGGCGCAAGGGCCTATCGGACTGTGCGCGACAAGCGGTGCGCGGCTGATGGGCGCCGGCCTGATCATCGCAGTCGATCCGGTCGAGGACCGCCTGCAGAAGGCCAAGACAATGGGTGCAGATGTCCTGCTCAATCCAACGAAGTGCGATGTCGTCGAGGAAGTGATGAAGCTTACGCAAGGCGTGGGCGCGGATGTCGCGCTCGAATGCCTGGGCAGGGATGAGACGATCGCTACCTGCGTCAACGTGACACGCCCGGGCGGAACGATCTCAAGCGTCGGCATCTATTCCAAGAGCATCCCCATCCCGCTCGACGGGTTCGGGGCCGGCCTTGCGAACAAACGCATTGTGACTTCCACCTGCCCAGGCGGCAAGGAACGCATGCGGCGGCTGCTGAATGTGGTATCGAGTCAGCGTATCAAGCTCGATCATCTCGTCACGCACACCTACTCGCTCGATGACGTCGTTGCGGCATACGAACTATTCGGTCATCAGCGCGATGGAGTCGTGAAACTAGCACTGAAGCCCTGACGGGCAAGGCCCCTTCCAGCAAGTGCCACGCAAGAATGAGAAACCCGCCGGCTGGCGGGTTTCTCATTGGCGAGAAGCACTACTATGCTGAACTACCCGGCTCTGGCGCCTTCGATATGTTCGTAGTGGATATCGAAAGCCTTGTTGGTAATGAACAGGAACGTCACGTCATTGTCCTCGGTCGCTCCATGGAACATGGTGGTGCCCTCCTGGAACCACACAAAGCTCCCCGGGCCGAACTCTCCGGCATGCGTCTTCAGGATCCCGTCCAGAACGTAGATACCATGAGAGCAATTGTGCCAGTGAGACCGATTAATGAAGCCTGCCTTGTAGCAGATCTTGGAAATGGAGACGCCGGTTTCATCGTCGACATGGCAGGTCTTGACCGGCAGCTTTGCGCCTAACTCAGGAATTTCAAGGAACTCCCAGGGCACTCTGTTGGTGTCCACTGATTTGATTGGCATGTTCATATGTCAGCTATTTATTGGGTCGTGTACCGGAAAGGCAGGGGTATTCACGCCGCCTGACTTTGGTCCAGTTCGGGATAATCCACGTAGCCCTCCGCGCCGCCACCGAAGAAAGCGGCAGGGTCGGGCGTATTCAGCGGATGGTCGCCACGCAGCCGTTCAGGCAGGTCGGGGTTGCCGATGAACGGACGACCGAACGCAATGATGTCGGCACGGCCATCCGCGACGGCTCGTTCGGCGCTCTCACCGTCATAGCCGCCCGCCAGCATCAACACCCCCTGATAGGTCTTGCGCAACTGTCGGATGATGGCGTCCCAGCGAGGATCAACCTGCTCATCCCGCACAGTGCCGACGATGGCGGGCTCCACGAGGTGCAGGTAGGCGAGCGGCCAGTCGTTGAGGCGCCCGACGATGTAGCCGAAGGTGTCCTCCGGCGTCGCATCGCCCATGCCCATGAAGCGACCCATTGGCGTCAGGCGTACGGCCACGCGCTCGGCACCAATCTCCGCACTGACCGCGTCAACCACCTCGAGCAGGAAGCGCGCGCGGTTCTCGATGCTGCCGCCATAGTTGTCCTGCCGATGGTTACTGGCGGAATTGATGAACTGGTCGAGCAAGTAGCCGTTGCCTGCATGGATTTCCACGCCGTCCATCCCCGCAGATATGGCATTGCGTGCAGCCTGGCGGTAGTCCGCCACGATGTCTGCAATCCCCGCCGCCGTCAGGGCTTGCGGCACCGGTATTTCGGCCCAGATGCCATTGCCGTCCGCATCGGTTACGAAGGTCTTGCCAGGAACAGGCAAGGCGCTGGGGGCGACCGGCAACGCGTTGCCGGGCTGGAACATGGGGTGCGAAACCCGGCCCACGTGCCACAGCTGCAGGAACATCCTGCCCCCTTCAGCGTGAACGGCATCGGCCACGGCCCGCCAGCCATCGATCTGCGCCTCGGTATGGATACCGGGTGTCCAGGCGTAGCCCTGACCTTGCGGCGAAATCTGGGTCGCTTCCGAGATGATCAACGCCGCCGATGCACGCTGCCGGTAGTACGTCGTGTTCATGTCGGTCGGTATGTTGCCGGGCTGGCCCGCACGCGAACGGGTAAGTGGCGCCATCGCCACGCGATGCGGCAGGGACAGCGGACCGACCGAGATCGGACGGAAGAGATGAGTAGTCATGGATGGACTTCCTGATGCGTGGAGAAGTGCTTTCGATCCTGTTGCGCCGCGAGCTCCCGGTGATGGTGAGGCGGCGAACGATACGCGCGGAGCTTCGATGTCCTGCGAGCAATTGGCCCGACAGGGCTCCGGTGCCTTGAAGCGTAGGCAAGCCGCCCTTCGCTGAGAATGGGTTCGTAGCGCAAGTCTGCGTTGCGCGCGGCGCAACGTCTGGCTCAAGTCAGCCCGGGCGGCACACATGCCCCACCCTGTTCTCCCGCAAAGACGTGCCGCCAGGCTCAGAAAACCCTGTCCGCGGCACGCCTGGAGAATGGGCAGCGCGCGCAAGATGGGCTGGTGGCCGCTGCTTCCTTACGCGTAGCGCCGCGGAGCGCGCCCCGATGGATCATGAAGCAGCATGTGAATCCGCTTCCCCTCTTTCCTTTACATGCGTCGACGAACGGCCCCTGCCGAAGGAGGAGGCGGGCCCGCCATAGGCTGCGCTAGCGCGGCTTCCTGTGGTTACGAAGTCCGTATGACTCCCGCAACCTGTCGGTTGTCGCTGTGGTGTCAGGGAGAGACTGTTCCCCGGTCGGCCAGACAGCTTCCGGGTCAATACCATCAACACGATGAAGCCACAGGCACCGACCACCGAGATGAGAATCAGGCCATATGTGTAGCTTCCCGTCTTATCCCTGATGACTCCCATAAGCAGCGAGTGCGCGAAGCCGGAGATGTTGCCAAGCGAATTGATCATCGCAATGCCTCCCGCCCCGATCGAGGCGCCGAACAGCAGTGGCGGCAACGTCCAGAACACCGGCAGTGCCGCCATGACCCCGAAGGCCGAAACGCTGATGAGGACGATCTTGAGCCAGGGAGACGGCGCCATCGTGGACGCAGCAAGACCCACCACGGCAATCATCAACGGGATGAGGACATGCTGCCGGCGTTCCCCCAACCGATCGGAGCGCCTGCCCCAGACCACCATGCCAATGGCTCCGACGGCAAACGGCAACGCCGTAGCCACGCCGGTCTGCATCACGGACAGATTTGCATCTTTCAAGATCAGGGGCAGGAAGAAGGCCATGCCATAAGAAAATCCCGTGATGCCGAAGTAGACAAAGGCGAGCAACCAGACCCGTGGATTCTTCAGGATATCGACCAGCGTCTCCTTCTGCCCTCCACTCGCCTGCTGCCGTTCTGCGGCCAGTGCCTGCTGCAACCACCGCTTCTCTTCGGGATCCAGCCATTCAGCTTGGTCCGGCGTGTCACGCAACACCCTTAGCACAACGAAGGCGAGGAAGATCGCGGGCACGGCTTCGATCAGGAACATCGTCTGCCAGCTTTTCAGCCCCCAGAGTCCAGGGCTGTTGATCAGAAAGGCGGAGACCGGCGCACCGACCACGCTTGCCAGCGGAATCGCCACCATAAAGCTGCCGACGAAGGTTGCCCGCCATTTGCCCGGCACCCATAGCGTCAGAAAAATGAGGATGCCTGGGAAAAACCCGGCTTCCGCCGCACCAAGCAGCAGGCGGACCACGTAGAAGCCCGTCTCGCCCTGCACGAATGCCGTGGCACCGGACAGCAGTCCCCAGGTGAGCATGATGCGGGCAATCCAGCGTCTCGCGCCGAACCGCTCCAGGGCCAGGTTGGACGGAATCTCGAAAGCAAAGTACGTAATGAAGAACAGGCCCGCACCCAGCCCGAAGGCCGCCGTCGTCAAGCCGATATCGTGGTTCATCGTCAATGCCGCGTAGCCGACATTGACGCGATCCAGGTGCGCAACCACATAGCAGATCAGCAACAAGGGGAGGAACCGGATGAGGATCTTGCGCATACAGCGCTGATCGACTGGGGTCATGTCTCTTCCATCCTTATATAGTTATGCGTTGTACCAGGCGAGCAGGCGTGCGCGGTTGACCGCCTGCCTTGCTCGCTTTCGCAATTCGGGGCGATACACCTTTCGTACAGACTTTCGGAAGCCGGAGAGGCCCGGCGCTGCGCGACGCCAGGCGTCAGCTGTCGTATCTCGGAGCGTCGTCCTTGATCAATCTGATCGCTGCGTCAAAGCCGACCTGATGGTAGCTTTGCAGGCCACCGGTATCGATGGCGAGGTTGTCGGCAATATCGAGTTCTGCAAACTGCTGCGCGGTGTGCTGCCTCACCGCGACAGGCGGATATGTCAGCCTGGAGCCGCCGGCAAGTGCCGCCACTTGCGCCTGACATGCACGCTCCAGATAGTAGATGACAATAAACGCCTCCGCGACCGTGGTTCCCGCCGCCAGCAGTCCATGGTTGCGCAGGACCATTGCCTTGTTGTTTCCAAGGTCAGCTACCAGCCTGGCCCGCTCCGCTTCGTCTGACGCGATTCCTTCATACTCATGGTAAGAGATTCGCTCGTAGAACTTGAGCGCGTGCTGACTAATGGGCAACAACCCCTGTTCCTGTGCGGATACTGCGATACCTGCGGCGGTATGGGTATGCACGACACAGGAAATATCATGGCGGGCCATGTGGACTGCGGAATGAATCATGAAGCCCGCGGTATTCACCCGCTGCGGTCCCTTGCTTCCGCTCTCCAGGATCCGGCCATGCATATCGATCTTGACCAGACTGGAAGCCGTGATTTCATGGAACATCAGGCCATACGGATTGATCAGGAAATGATGTTCATCCGTGCCGGGCACCCGCGCGCTGATGTGCGTATAGATGTGATCCGTCATTCTGTGATGGGCTAGGATTCGATAGAGCGCTGCGAGTTCGCAGCGCGTCTTCCACTCGGCATCGCTGTAGTTCGAACGCATGGGTATCTCCTGTCTGTTGTTGTTGGCCTATCGGGCCCGAGCCAATCAGCAAGGCCTATGCCAGCAGCAGAACAACGGACCCCGATGCCACGGCGCAATTAAGCGTTTGCATAAGACCAACTGGAACAGCCGTTGGCAGCGCGCAGCGAAATGCCCGCGCGAGAGACACTTTGTCTTCGACATGTTCGTCGCGACGACACGGCATACGCCCGCAGCACCCTCGGCCTCATTCACTTATCAGAAGCGAATCGGATACGCCGTGTAGGAAATCTCGAGTTGCAGGAATGTTGTCGTAAAGCACAGCGCGGACTTGGCCACGCCTCTGGGGGACATCCTCCTGGAGGAGGAGGCATCAGGATCGCAAGCCTGGAGAATCAGCTTGAATGTAACCCGCAATGCGAGGTACACAACGGGCAATTAAGCCGCGGCCCTGTCCCTGTGAGTCGGGCCAGGTATCTCGCCCAGAAAGTCGAGGAAGGCCGCAATACGGCGGGAGCCGCGCTGGTTAGGCAGATACAGCGCTGTAATTGCCGAGCTGGCACGATTGGGATTGACCGTCCAGTCATCGAACAATGACGTCAGCTTGCCAGCCTGCACGTCCTCATCGACCATCCAATCCGGCAAAAGGCCGACGCCGCCGTCGGCGAGCGCCAGCTCGCGCAGCACCTCGGCATTGTTGCTGCGGAATCGCCCTGAGACAGGCACCTGAACCTCCTCGCCCTCGCGATGGAATGTCCAGACTTGAGGATGGGCCCCGTAGTTGAAGCGCAGACACGAATGGTTTGCCAGTTCGATCGGCGATGCCGGGATTTCACGCTCAAGCAGGTATGCCGGGCTGGCAACGACCCTTCGCCGGAATACGCCAACCTGGCGCGCCACGACATCGTCGTACGATGCCGCGCTGCCGAGCCGGATCGACACGTCGATGCGCTCGCCGATCAGATCGACGATCTCGTCGGTCATTGTCACCTCAAGTTCCAGCTGGGGATACTTGGCCATCAGGCCGCCGAGGAACGGGGCAATGCAGCGACGTCCAAATGCGACGGGCAAAGATACGCGCAACTGACCGACCGGCGTATCGCCCCGGTCAGCAATCAGTGAATCCGCCTCAGCCACGGCTTCAAGGATCTTGCGCGCCCGCTGGTAGTAGGCTGCACCGGCTTCGGAGACTGTTACCTGCCGCGTCGAACGGTTCAGGAGCACGGCGCCGAGCTCCTCCTCAAGTCCATCGATGGTGCGCGTGACCGACGAGGTGGCCAGGTTCAGCCGCCTGGCCGCTGCCGAAAATCCCTTGGCATCCACGGCCTCGACAAACATCTTCAGTGCCAGCAGCTTATCCATGCCATGCGTCTCCGAGCTTGCGCCTGCTCAGGTGCGCGCCTGCCGCAGCTTGCGCATGGCTGCCGGCGCGCCGTTAAGGAACATATCAACCTGCTGCCGCACGGCCGCATCAATATCCACCGGTACCTTCAGACCATACACCCACCTGCGCAACCCGAGATAGAAGATCGACGCATGCAGACTCCAGATCATCTCGATTTCCGCCTCCAGCTCCGCCGCATTGCGCGGCTCGCCGATGCCGAACTCGGCCCGCACCTCGGCCAGCACCGGGAGGAAGACTCGGTTGCGCAATTTGCTGAGATACTTGTTGTTGATCCCTTCCCGCGTCAGGCCGGCGAAAATAAAGATCCGGATCCACTCCTCGCGCAAGATCACCGACGCGTAGTCGACATAAAAGGCAGGCAGGCGCTCGACGAGCGGCACGGACCGATCGGCAATCTGCCGCTCCCACTCCCGGCGCCACTGGAATACCTCGTTGTAGACGCGGTCGATCAGCGCTTCCTTGTTTTCGAAGTAGCGGTACAGCAGCGGCTGGGTCACACCGATCTGCTTGGCCAGTTCACGCGTGCTGCCGGAGAAGCCATTGCGCGTGAAGTGCTCGATGGCCATGCGGACAATCTGCTCTTCCCGCTCCTCTGGTGGAAGCCGTCTACCGGTCTTCTCGGGCGCTTCCCCCCTCGCCCCTGTTTCCCCTCGCTCCATGCATCCCCCTGGCACCAGACAATGGCGTGTTACGCCTCCATTCTACCAATCAGGCGATAAATTGTAAGGCAAAGGCAGGGGCGAACCATTGGCCCTCCGATTGCGAAGAAGATCTCACGTTCCACTTCTGACGAGGCCCCGCGAAACCTATCAAGTCCCCGGCGAATGTATCACGCGGCACCAAGAAACCTACCTGGCATTGACTGCCAACGTTTCTGACATTTCTGGCATCAGACACCAAGCAACCAATCAATTTACCACAACAAAACAAGCAAATTGCTACCAAAAGCGCATACAATGCTTTCTTTGAATTGTGGCCTGACAAATCCGGCCAACGAAGGACTGTAGTGAGATGGAAGCAGTAGAGGGCCAGAACGTTGGAAGACGCCCGGCACAGGTTCAGCAACTTGCGGAGTTGAAGCGGGGAGCTAGGGACAGCGTGCCCATGCTGGTTGGCTTTGTTCCCTTTGGCCTCGTACTCGGCGCACAGGCGGCTCGCCACGGCCTGAACCCTGCGGAAGTCTCCCTGATGACCGGCCTGAACTTTGCCGGCGGCTCGGAATTTGCCGCAATCGCCTTGTGGGCGTCCCCGCCCAGCGTTCTTCTGATTGTTGCGATCACCTTGCTGGTCAATAGCCGCCATCTCCTGATGGGCGCAGTGCTCGCACCATTGCTTCACCACCTGCCTCGGCGCAAGGCACTAGCTGCGCTGTTCGTGATGTGCGACGAAAGCTGGGCGTTCGGGCTGGCAGATGCAAAACAACGCGCCCAACGCCAGCGAACGCCCGTGTTGCCCGTGTTGAGCCTGCCGTATTACTGGGGCGTCGCAGCCCCGTTCTATCTGACATGGGTCGGGTGCACTGCCATCGGCGCGGCAGTTGGACCGATACTTGGTGATGTTGAGGCCTACGGCTTCCACATGGCTTTCCCTGCCGTGTTTCTGGTGCTGATGCGTGGCATGTGGAAAGACCTTCGCACAGCCAGGCCATGGCTTGTCAGCCTGGCCGTCGCGGCGATTACACATCTTCTGGTGCCTGGCGCCTGGTATGTGTTGGCCGGTGCCTTGTCCGGCGTCACCGCCGCATACTGGATGGCTGATCGCAAGGAGGCGAAGCAGTGACATTCCTTACACTTGCCACGATCTTCGCTATGGCCTCGGTCACTTATCTGACGCGTATCGGAGGGTACCTCCTGCTGCACAACAGGAAACTGAGTCCGCGCGCTGCCGCCACGCTGGAAGTCGCACCGGGATGCGTACTGATTTCAGTCATTGCGCCATATTTTGTATCGGATCGCCCCGCCGACCTCGCAGCCCTCGCACTGACTTTAGCGGCCGCCACGCGGCTCTCGATCCTTCCTACCGTCGTGATCGGCATCGCTTCTGCGGGGACACTGCGATATTTGCTCGGCTAATTGACGCACGACGCAAGTAACGGCGCCTCACCCCTGATGGGCCAGGTGCTGATGAACGAACGACACCGCCATGGCGCCCTCGCCCACAGCCGACGCAACCCGCTTGATCGAGTTGTGCCGAACGTCGCCTGCTGCAAACGAGCCTGGCACGCTCGTCTCGAGATAAAACGGCGCTCTTTGCAGCGGCCACGACTCGGGGGCACGTCCATCCCGCAACAAATCAGGCCCCGTGACCAGATACCCGGCGGCGTCCCGCACGATGTCGGTATTGCGAGCCCATTCGGTATGTGGTGCCCCGCCGATACACACGAAGATGCGCGTGGCGGCAAGTGTTTCCGTCCCGCCGTTCACGCGATCGCGAACCGTTACCTCTCGCAAGCGATGGTCCCCGTCGACAGCAACCACTTCGCAGTTGCTGACGACACGCACGACACTCGATCGCTCGATCTTCTTCACGAGATAGTCCGAGAGCGTTGCGGCCAGCGACGGGCCTCGCACAAGCATCACAACCTCGTCGGCGTACTCGGACAGGTGCATGGCCGCCTGACCGGCGGAGTTACCTCCGCCTACCACATAAACCGTTTCACCTTTGCATATGGGTGCTTCGCTTGCGCCCGCCCCGTAGAACAACCCCGCGTGCAAAAAGCGGCTCTCGTTCGGCAGGTTCAACCTTCGCCATTCGATGCCCGTCGCGCAGATGTTGGTCTTTGCCCTGAGCTTCGAGCCATCGGCCATGTCGACGATGATTTGACCATTCTCGAACGTAGCATTGACACCCTCGCGCATCTGGAGAATCTCGGCACCAAATCGAACGGCTTGCTGGCGGGCGCGTTCCGCCAGCTCGGCACCACTGATGCCTTGCGGAAAACCCATGTAGTTCTCGATCAGCGATGAGCAGCCCGCCTGTCCACCTACCGCGTGACGTTCGATAAGAACGGTCTTGAGCCCCTCGCTTGCAGCGTAAACGGCCGCACTCAATCCGGCTGGGCCCGCACCGTAGATGGAAACGTCGTATTCTCGCAGCCGCGGTACCTGCACCCATCCCAGTCGCGCGGCGACCTCCTTGACGCTCGGATCAAACAAGCGCGTTCCGTCCGGAAACTCACAAACGGGCAAACGTGTATCGTCCAATCCACGGATGCCGGGTATCGTCCTGGCGTCCTCATCCGACTGCAAAGGCCTCCAGTCGAACGCGACAACACTACGGTTCAGGAAGTCCCTCAACTCGAAGGCCTTCTTGCTGTCCGTCGCGCCGGTAAGGACAACTCTCGCACGCCGTTCGGTGTCATCAGTCTTCATGGCTTCTGGCCCTCCGTCACTCGTCTGATCAGACCGAGCAATACCGCTCCTGGATTTCCTCGTCGCCCAGCATTGCTTGCGCCGTACCGCTGTAGACTACCTCGCCCTGATCCAGAATATAGGCGCGGTCGGCAATTCTCAAGGCCAGGCCCACGTTCTGTTCGATGAGGAGAATCGTGACTCCGGCGCGCTTCAATGCCGCGAAATACTCGAACATTTCATCCACGAGAACTGGCATGATCCCTTCGGACGGCTCGTCGAGCAGCACCATCTTCGGCTTCGATGCCACTGCCCGCGCAATGGCAAGCATTTGCTGCTCACCGCCAGACATTGTCACTGCCTGCTGGTCGAGCCGCTCCTTCAGTCGAGGAAAAGTCTCGGCAATTTCATCAATGACATCCGACTCTCGTGTACGGTGCGGCGACGCGAGCAGTCCGAGTCGAATGTTTTCCCGAACAGTGAGACCAGGTACGATGCGACGCTCCTCCGGGACGTAGGCGAGTTGCCGCAAGTATCTCTTATGCGCAGGCTGCCCCAGGAGTTCAACGCCTTCAAACTTTACCGACCCGGTGACCTTGGACATGAGACCAGCGATGGACTTCACGGTAGTGGTCTTACCTGCCCCATTGCGGCCGATAAGACAGACCAGCTCGCCCTCACCAACCTTGAGGTCGACACCTTGCAATACGTGACTCGACCCGTACCAGGCGTTGAGATTCGCAACTTCCAGCATGATGTGCCCTCAATGGTTGCCTTGTCCAAGGTACACGCGCTTCACCAAATCATTGGCCCGGATATCATCCGGCGTACCTTCCGCGATCAGTTCACCGTGATGCAGGACTACGACACGCTCGCTGATCCCCATGACAAGCTTCATCTTGTGCTCGACAAGCACGACCGTCCGCTGTTCCACGAGTCGGCGGATAAGTCCCATCATCACCTTTGTTTCCTCCGGGCTCATTCCCGCGGTCGGCTCATCCATCAGTAGCAACTTCGGTTGAGCAGCAAGAGCGACGGCGATCTCGAGGCACCGTTGCTGCCCATGCGCGAGTTCCCTGGCGAAGCTCTTTGCGCGGCCAGAAAGTCCCACTGTCTCCAGCAGGACGCTGGCTTGCTCCGTCAGCCCCGACAAGGCTGAGCGTCGGCGCCACATACCGTAGCGCGAAACGTGCGCTTGCAAAGCAATCCGTACGTTTTCGAGCACGGTGAAGTTCGGAAAAAGGCTGGTGATCTGAAACGACTTGGCGATCCCGATATGCGCGAACTCGTGTTGCCGCATGCCGGTGATATCCCTGCCCATGAACAGAATCCGACCTTCACTAGGCGCGAACGCACCGGACAGCAGGTTGAAGTAGGTACTCTTTCCAGCGCCGTTAGGGCCGATGATAGACGTCAGCATTCCGGGGCGAATGCTCACGCTCACATCAGTGAGCGCCTTGAAGTCACCGAAGCGCTTGCTGACCCCTCTGGTTTCAATAATGGCGTCAGCGCTCATGGTGCACCTTCTCCAGAAACGTGCCCCAGACGCCCTTTGGGAAGAAGAGCACGAAGACCACGAAGACCGCCCCGACAATCAGCTGCCAGTGCTCAGTCCAGCCTGAAGCAAAATCCTGAATAAGCAGGAACAGCGCCGCGCCGACGAACGGACCGAAATAAGTGCCCATGCCTCCGAGCAGGCACAACATTACAACCATCCCGGACGTCGAGTAATGGAGTGTTTCAATGGGAACACTTCCGAGATGGATAGCGTTGAGCGCTCCGGCAAGGGCGCAGAAGGCGGCGGAAAGGACGAATGCCAACAGCTTCGTGCGTTCAATATCGAAACCACAGGCACGGGCGCGAGCTTCGTTCTCGCGGACGGCTTCGATAACGCCACCCAGAGGAGATGCGAGGATGCGAGAGAGCACCCAAAGAGAGACCGAGACGAGCGCGAAGATGAAGTAGTACTTCTGCAACGGATCGAGCAGGTCCAGACGGAATCCAAAGAGATCCAGCTCGGCAATGTTCACGCCTCGCAATCCGTTCTCCCCCCCGGAGCTTGGCATCTGATAAACCAGGAAGTAAACACATTGGGACAGCGCCAGCGTCACCATCGCAAAGTAGATGCCCCTGGTCCGAATGGCCAGGAGTCCCATCACGAGGGCTACCATGCAGCCAGCGACCATGGCCGCGGGAATCGCCGCCCACCATGCCAATTGGTACTGTGCGATAAGAATGCCCGCCGAATATGCACCGACCCCGAGGAATGCGGCATGGCCAAACGAAAGGAGACCGGTGTATCCGAACAGCAGGTTGAAGCCGACTGCAAACAGTCCATAGATCAGAACGTTGATGGCCAATGAGTGGTAGGGCACCAGCCATGGAAATGCCGCGAAGAAGACGACAGTCGCCAGGACGCGGTGCATCGCGACAACCCTGCACATCTGGCTTGCAAGTCCGGTAGCTTCATTCCTTAGGCGAATGGCGCCATGAACATGGAAGTTCTTCATGTCATCAATCCTGTTCGGCCGAAGAGTCCTTGCGGCCGGATGAGAAGCACTGCGGCCATGATCACGAACATGGACACCTTCGCTGCCTCAGGGAAGAAGAGTACGGCCATGCTCTCCACAACGCCGACAAGCAAGCCCGCCACGACGGCACCCATCAAGGACCCCATCCCGCCCACAACGGTAACAACGAAAGCTACAGTGAGAACGGACGTCCCCATTTCCGGCGATACGCCTTGCAACGGCGCCGACAGGACGCCAGCCAGCGCCGCAATGCCAGTACCCATCCCGAACACGATCAGCCAGACACGTGAGACGTCGATGCCAAGTACGCGAACAATGACCGGGTCACGGGCTCCTGCCCGGACAATCAGGCCGAATGGCGTCCGCTCGATCAGCAACCACAAGGCGAGCAGCAGAAGCGAAACGACGCCGATCACAAACAATCGGTAGGTAGGAAAATCGGCAAAGCCAAGATTAGTAGCCCCTTGCAGGACTTCCGGGGTGTCGAACGGCAGCCCGGCCTTTCCGAACCAGATACGTATGGCCTCGACCATGATGTATGACAAGCCGAAGGTGAGCAGAAGCGGGTAGTCGATACCGCGACCATACAAGGGGCGAATCAGCCATCGCTCGCATAGCATGCCAATGGCCGCAACGGTCAACGGAGCAACTACGAGCGCAGCCCAGAAGCTTCCTGTCTTTTCGACAGCCAGCAGCCCAACATAGGCGCCTATCATGTAGAAGGCGCCGTGCGCAAAATTGACAACTGTCAGCATCCCGAAGATAAGGGACAGGCCGACCGCCAGCAGCACGTAAATTGCACCTAGCGCCAGCCCTGTAAAGAGCTGCAGTGCCAGTAGATCTAATGAGATTTCCATCGCTTTCCCGCCTCTCGCCGTGCGCCCGCTACGACAGCCCTAAAACTTCCTCTGGCGACGCTGCAGGTGCAAGGCGCTAGCCACGATCAGTGACATCATGCTCCGTAGGGACGACCAGCGTTGTAACGGATCGCCCCATACCGACCTGCCGATAGCTCAGCCCTTGAAGCCGAGTTCGGTGCACGGACGCAACAGCTTCTCGCTGGCTGGTTCGACGTGCAAAACCTTGAACACGTCGTCGGGATTGGCCGCTTCCTTGGAGTTCGACTGGATCACAAGTACCGACTGAACGGATTGCTGGTCACAGGGTCTGTAGTACTGCTGCCCCTTGTAGGTGTCATATTTCAGGTTGCGCAGCGCCGTCGCGACCTTTTCCGTCTCGCTGCTACCGGCGGACTTGACCGCCAGGAGCAATGACTTGACGGCCGAGTATGCCATCGCGCCATAGTCAGACGGGTAGCGTCCCTCGTTCTTGGCCCGGAAAGCCGCATTGAAGGCTTTCGCGGATGACGTTGTCGCTTCCATCTCCCAGAAGTACTGCGTCCCGCCAATGACACCTTCATATGTGTTAGCCCCGCCTGCGACGCGAGAGGTGTAAGTCATCACGGGGGTGACGAACTTTATGGACTTCTTCATGCCGTAGTCCGAGGCCTGCTTGATGGAGATCTGGTTATCGCGGCCGAAGTTGTTGAATATCAGCACATCCGGCTTGAGTGCCATCAGCCGTGGCAGAAAGGTGGAGTAGTCCTGTTGCCCAAGCGGATGCCGCACTTCGCCAACCACCTCGGCGCCAAGGTCTTTGGCCACTCGCGTGAAGCCGCGCGTCATCTCGTGGCCATAGGCGTAGTCAGCGGTCAGGAAGGCAATACGCATCCCCTTCTTGAAGACATAGCGGCCCACGGCCTGCGTCGTCATGTGGGGATTCATTGCCTCATGAAACGTGTAAGGGCTCGCATCGGTCGCCTCATTAATGACGTCGGACTGACTGATCGAGATATAGATGACCTTGCGCTGCTTGGTAACGTTGTTGATGGATAGCTGCGTCGCGGCAGAAAGACCACCTACGATGAACTGCGCACCGTCCTTCTCGAGCAATTCCAGGGTCCGCGTGGCTGCCTCACCGGGATTGAGCTTGTCGTCACGCACCAGCAACTCGGCCTTGCGGCCGTTCAGACCGCCGGCATCATTGAATTCCTTGACGGCCAGCTCGGCATTTCGCACCTGGTCCTTTGCCTCCGCGCCGTAGGGACCGGTAAGCGGTACAGGAAGCCCAATCTTGATCGTCTGTGCTTGCGCACCCACGGCGAGCAAGCCAGCGAACACCCCAATACAGAAGCGACGAGCGGTGCGCTGCGCACCCATGACTGCATGTCCCATGAAGGTCTCCTGTTAGGCCGCAGCTATTCGATGCAGCCCGGTTCTTTGTTTAGCTATCGATAACTTTGATATACGTCAAATTGCTTGTCAAATGATAAATACGAAGGGAAAACCCGGAGAAGTACACCTGGTCTGAGGACGCCTTGGGCAAGGCTGCCGCTGTGATTGTGACCTCCCGTCTACCCTGCCAACGGATCGCTTTTCAGTTTGCGCAGCAGCAATCAGACTGACGAACTCGCCGGCTTCCACGCTTCGGCGTCTAAAGGTGCACCCCAGGTCATTTATCGGCCGAAAATAATCAGGAAGTTAGGGTATGTCCCACCCTAGAGGTTCTTGGCCTCCAACAGCTTCCGCCCTACTATTTATCCATCGATCACTGATCGGTTGATAATTTACAGGAGGCTTCGATGGCACTGGCCAAACTAGCACACTATTCGATACGCACCACGGACCTGGAGCGGTCCTGCGCGTTCTACGAACGCGTCCTGGGGTTCCGGCGCGGCTATCGACCACCCTTCGACTTTCCCGGCGCATGGCTCTATATGGGTGACGACGAGAGCGACTACGGGACGGTTCACATCATTGGCGTGGATCCGGACAACCCTTCCGGCCTGTCCGCCTATCTGGGCGACAAATCCCTGCCCGCGTCTGGCACCGGCACGCTGGACCACATCGCCTTCCTGGCCACGGGCGTCGAGCAGATGTGGGCGACCCTGCGTGCTGAAGGCATCTCCTGGCGTGATCGCACGGTACCAAGCCTCGGCCTGCATCAGGTTTTCCTCGAGGATCCTTCCGGCGTCACGATCGAACTCAACTACCCCGCTGCCGAAGTGGCAGGACTGGCACTGCCCGACAGTGCACAAGCAAAGACTGGAGCACTGGCATGAATACCGTATTGCACAACAAGCCGAAGGCGATTGTCGTAGGTGGATCGCTGGGCGGGCTGTTTGCGGCCAACATGCTCAGCCGCAATGGCTGGAATGTAGAGATCTTCGAGCGCACGCCCGAAGCGCTGACTGGGCGCGGCGCCGGCATCGTCACGCACCCGGAATTGTTCGACGCGCTGGCATCGGCGGGCGTGGTGGTCGATGAAAGCATTGGCGTGCACGTCAATACCCGAATCACGCTCTCCCGGGAGGGTGTGTCGCTTGCCGATCGGGACATGCCTCAGACGCTGACCGCCTGGGGCAAGATGTATGACGTGCTCGGCAAGGCTTTCACGGGCACCTATCGGACGGGCGCGTTCGTGACGTCCGTCGATACGTACCGGGACCACGCTACGGTGACGCTGCAGGACGGTTCGACCCACCGGGCCGATCTGGTTATCGCCGCCGACGGCTTCCGTTCCAGCGTGCGCGAACAGCTCTTGCCTTCGGCCGGCCTGGAATACGCCGGATACATTGCGTGGCGCGGCCTGGTCGACGAGTCACAGCTTTCGCCCGACACTCACGCGGCGATCTTTGACAAGTTCGCCTTCTGCCTGCCTCCGCGCGAGCAAATCCTCGGGTATCCGGTGGCGGGTGAAGCCAACAGCACCGAACCTGGGCAGCGTCGCTACAACTTCGTCTGGTATCGCGCGACGCGCGAGGACGACGAATTGCCCGATCTGCTGACTGACGCCAGCGGCAAGCGCTGGCCCAACGGCATCCCGCCGGGCCTGATTCGCCCCGACGTGATCGCCGACATGGAAGATGCGGCGACATCCTTGCTCGCCCCGCAGTTTGCCGAGGTCGTCACCAAGACAGCCCAACCACTGTTCCAGCCGATCTTCGATCTGACGGTGCCGCGCATGGCTTTCGGCAGGATTGCCTTGCTCGGTGACGCCGCTTTTGTCGCCCGCCCTCACTGCGGCATGGGCGTCACCAAGGCTGCGGGAGATGCGATGGCAATCGTGCGCGCCCTCAGCGAACATTCGACCGTCGAGACGGCCCTCGACGCGTACAGTACCGAGCGCGTCCAGTTCGGACATGCGATTGTCGAGCACGCGCGCCACCTCGGCGCCTACATGCAGGCCCAGCTCAAGAGCGATCAGGACCGCGAAATGGCCGAACGTTATCGCACACCGGAGGCGGTCATGCGCGAGACAGCAGTATCCCGTCAGTTCTGACGCAGATCCAGACAACAGGCATATGGAGACAATGTCATGACCCACACCGCCCCCTTTCCTTCGGCGCCAGGACTAGCCCGCATCGACGGCTCGGTGGACCCGCACCCGATGCTGAGGCAACCGCGCTTCGAGCGCTTGCACCGCGCGCGTCGCGCCTTCTCCTGGACGCTCACCGCTGTCATGCTGCTGGTCTACTTCGGTTTCATTCTCACGCTGGCCTTCCGCCCGGACTTGCTTGCCGTGCCGCTGACGCCGGGACAGCCGATGACGGTGGGCATTCCCATCGGCTTTGGCATGTTTGCCTTCACGTTCGCGATGGTGGCAGTCTACGTGTACCGCAGCAACACCGTCTACGACAAGATGATCGACGAGATCCGCCAGGGAGAGCCGTCATGAAACGCGTACTGACTGCAGCCGCTGCCCTCACGGCTGCCACTCCCGTGCTGGCAGCCACCCCGCCGGTTGGCCAGGGCCTGAACCTGATCGCCATTGCCATGTTCCTGGTGTTCGTAGCCGCGACGCTTGTCGTGACGCGGTGGGCGGCAAAGCGCAATAACAGCGTCGCCGACCACTACGCCGCGGGCGGCAAGATCACCGCCATGCAGAACGGCTGGGCCATTGCCGGCGACTATATGTCCGCCGCATCGCTCCTCGGCATTTCGGCGCTCGTCTTCACCAGCGGCTATGACGGCCTGATCTATTCGATCGGCTTCCTGGCAAGCTGGCCGATCATCCTGTTCCTGATCGCGGAGCCGTTGCGCAACCTGGGCCGCTATACGCTCGCCGATGTGCTCTCGTACCGGCTCAAGCAGCGACCCATCCGGGCGTTCTCGGCGTCGAGCTCGATCGTGATCGTCCTGCTCTATCTGGTGTCGCAGATGGTGGGCGCGGGCAAGCTGGTGGAGTTGCTGTTTGGTTT
Source organism: Cupriavidus sp. FW305-26 (assembly GCF_058787975.1). Taxonomy (NCBI): domain Bacteria; kingdom Pseudomonadati; phylum Pseudomonadota; class Betaproteobacteria; order Burkholderiales; family Burkholderiaceae; genus Cupriavidus; species Cupriavidus sp. FW305-26. Next base: position 116,949 of record NZ_JBYTAH010000003.1, on the reverse strand, counting down.
CAGCTACACCTCGGCCGTGGTGCTGGTCGGCGTGCTGATGGTCGTGTACGTGTTCTTTGGCGGCATGCTGGCCACCACCTGGATCCAGATCATCAAGGCCGTCCTGCTGCTTGCCGGTTGCGCCTTCATGGCCTTCATGGTGATGAGCCGCTTTGGCTTCAACCTGAACAGCCTGTTCGAGCATGCCGTCACCACGCATGGCAAGCATGACGCCATCATGCGTCCAGGCGGTCTGGTGTCCGACCCGGTGTCGGCCGTGTCGCTCGGCCTGGCGCTGATCTTCGGCACCGCAGGCCTGCCGCACATCCTGATGCGCTTCTTCACCGTCAGCAATGTCAAGGCCGCGCGCAAGAGCGTGCTCTATGCCACCGGCATCGTCGGCACTGGCTACGCCATGATCATCGTGATCGGCTTCGGCACGATCGCACTGGTCGCCGGCGATCCGCTGTACCACAATGGCACAGGTGCCGTGATCGGTGGCGTCAACATGGTGGCCGTGCACCTGGCCCATGCGGTCGGCGGCAACGTGTTCCTCGGCTTCATCTGCGCCGTGGCGTTCTCGACTATCCTTGCCGTCGTTGCCGGGCTCGCCCTGGCTGGCTCTTCCGCCATCTCGCATGACCTCTATGCAACGGTCATTCGCCAAGGCAAGGCATCTGAGAAGGATGAGATGCGGGTCTCGCGTACCACTACGCTGGTGCTGGGTGTGCTGTCGATCCTGCTCGGCATCCTGTTCGAGAAGCAGACCATCGCCTTCATCGTCAGCCTGACGTTCTCGATTGCCGCCAGCTCCAACTTCCCGGTGCTGCTGCTGTCGATCTACTGGCGGGGACTGACTACGCGTGGCGCCGTAATCGGCGGGACGCTGGGACTCGTCACGGCTGTGGTTCTCACGATCCTGAGCCCAACGGTCTGGGTGCAGGTACTGGGCCATGCCTCGGCAATCTACCCGTACGAGTATCCGGCACTGTTCTCCATGCTGGTCGCGTTCGCCGGCATCTACGCCTTCTCGGTGACGGACCGTTCGGCAAGAGGCGCGTGGGAGCGTGCGGCGTATCAGAATCAGCGCGTGGCTTGTGAATTGGGGATGGGGACCAAGGGGACGGCCGAGGCGTAAGGGCATGACTTCTACCCTCTCCCACCTGGGAGAGGGGCCCTTAACCGGAGCATCCGCGGCATGGTCGGGTTCCCACGGGCGCGATCCGCGGCAAAGTCGGGCCATACATCATGGAAACAAGCAAAGTAGCGGATTGGGATAGCGCCTCCGACAAAGTTGCCCGTCGGCTCCTGCCCGCGGAACGGCAACAGCAGATTGTCGAAAAGGCGATCGAACACTTTACCCGGAGCGGCTTCGGAGGCAGTACGCGCGATCTCGCCAGGCAGATCGGGATCACCCAGCCGCTGCTCTATCGGTACTTCGAGAACAAGGAGGCCCTCATCGAGCGCGTGTACAACGAGGTCTTCCAGTGGCGTCCCGAATGGGAACAGCAGATCGCCGACTGTTCGCTCCCACTGATCGAGCGGCTCTATGCCTTCTATATCGACTACTCGTCAGTGATCCTGCGCGAAGAATGGATCCGGCTGTTCATCTTTTCCGGCCTGACCCACGAGGGCATCAACGACAGGTACATGGACATGCTGCGCAGCAAGGTCTTCCTGCCGGTCCTGGCTGAGATACGCGAAGCGTTCGGCATTGCCGCGCCGCGCAATGCCGCGGAAAACGATGCCGCGATCGAGATGGTCTGGAGCCTGCACGCGGCAATCTTCTATCTGGGCGTGCGCAAGTGGGTGTATGGACTCAGTGTGCCGGACGACATGGAAGCGGTCATCCGACAAAAGGTCGACATATTCTTGTGCGGTGCCCCGGCTACCTTGCGCAAAATCCAAGGCGCCACGATTTAGCGCAACGCTGGAACTTCCCTGCCGCGGGCTGACTCGAGCATGTGGCCACCTCGGCGGTCACATGCAGCCTCGACGGCTTTGATACGGCGAGATCTGCATCGCGCCACGCAATGCAGCTTCAAAGGAGGATCGTGGACGTCTGCTTGATCCGCTGCATCGGGATTTCGCTCTTGACGTTCTGGACGGCCTTCAACCGGGCAAGATGGGTCATCTGAAACTGCCGGTACGCGTCCAGATCCTGGCTCACGACGCGCAAGAGAAAGTCGCAGTCGCCCGCCATCAGGTGACACTCCGTCACCTCGGGCATGTCCTTGATGGCTGCCACGAAGCTGTTGACCGTCTCCTCGTCCTGCCCCTTGAGCCAAACTCGCACGAAGACCGTCAGGCCCACGCCCACCTTCGCCGGGTTCACAACCGCAACGTAGCGCTCGATAACTCCCGCCTCCTCCAGCAATCTGACGCGCCGCAAACAGGGCGAAGGAGACAGCCCCACCCGCTTGGCCAGATCCACGTTCTGCAAACGTCCATCCTCCTGCAAGGCGTTCAGAATCCGGCGATCGATGTTGTCGAGCTTCATGTTCTCACGGCGGGCAGGATGGGCCTGCTTGAGTGTTCGTGTGGCACGCCATGCTAGCACATCGATTCGTTGCACTTAGTCGCCGTGAATGACTGGTCTCGCAGGCTAAGGCGCCCAACTGTCTTCCGCGTGCACAACCGCGGACAGTCATTGTCCTCTGCGCGTACATGCCAACGCCACAAAAGCGCCTCTGCACACGCCGCCTGAACGTAGAGAGGACGATCCCAGGCTGGCATGCATAGTGCTCAGCCAATCGCTCGACCCGACAGACGGTGCGGAAGCAATGCCTTCCGCTCCGATCCTCGGAGCGTCATGCATACAACCTGGAGACATACGCATGGAATACGTCCGCCTCGGCACGACCGGCCTGAAGGTTTCGCGAATCTGCCTCGGCATGCTGACATTCGGGAGCCCTGAGTGGCGTCCCTGGGTCATGGATGAAGACGCATCCCGGCCGCTGGTCAAACGCGCGGTCGACCTTGGCATCAATTTCTTCGACACCGGCGACACCTATTCGGGCGGCATGTCGGAGGTCCTGACCGGCAAGTTCCTCAAAGAGATGTTTCCGGGGAGCCGACGCGAAGAAGCCGTGGTCGCTACCAAGGTCTACGAGCCGGTCGATATTGCCTACGAGGGCGTCAAGATGGCCTCGTTCGTGCGCCGGCCGAACAGGGATGGCTTGAGCCGTAAACGCATTTTCCATGCGGTCGACGCTTCGTTGCAGCGCCTGGGTACCGACTACATAGACCTGTACCAGATCCACCGTTACGACACGCAGACGCCGATCGAGGAAACGATGGAGGCCTTGCATGATGTGGTCAAGGCCGGCAAGGTCCGCTATCTCGGCGCCAGCAGCATGTGGGCGTGGCAATTTGCGAAGGCCCAGCAGGTGGCGAAGGAAAATGGCTGGACCCGGTTCGTCAGCATGCAGAACCACTACAACCTCTTGTACCGGGAAGAAGAGCGCGAAATGAATCCCTTGTGCAAGGACTCCGGTGTAGCCCTGCTGCCGTGGAGCCCGCTCGCCCGCGGCTTCCTCGCGGGCAACCGCAAGCGTGAGGGGTTCGGAGACACCGAGCGCGCAAAGACCGATCATCTGGCCAAGAAATTCTATTTTCGGGAATCGGATTTCAATGTCGTCGACAACCTCACCCGGATGGCCGGCCAGAAGGGCATCAGCAACGCGGAACTGGCCTATGCCTGGCTACTGCACAAGGGCGTGACGGCTCCCGTCATCGGCATCAGCAAGGCGGCCCAACTGGACCAGGCGGTGGCCGCGCTGGAAGTGAGGCTCACACCCGAAGAAGTTCGGCACCTCGAGGAAGGATATGAACCGCATCCGGTGCTGGGACACGTTTAGGACCTGGCACTGACAGCCCGACGCCGCCGCGACCGGCCGGCCTGATGCCGGCCGTTCTTTCCAGCCTTTTTTGAGTGGCGCGCGCCGCGCGCCAGGACCGATGTCCTCGCGGCAAACATGTACGTGGACACAATTGTCATCCTGACAACGCTCCGACCCCAGAAGGCACGCCTGTTTGCCCTTCAGTTGCGTCGTCGCGGACATGGCATCGATGTTGCGAGGCTTCCCCGGCGGAGGGATTTCCGGTGAGCTTCTTCCGTCCTAACTATCCAACATCCACTCCAACAATGGAGGAGACATGACGACATCGCTTCAGTCCATTCCCGGGGCACTTAGTCCCGATGCGGTTGATGAGAGCATCGCAGAACAGCAGCGCATCGTATCGAAAGTCATCCGAAAGATCATGCCTCTGGCATTGATCGGGATCTTCGTGTCCTATGTCGACCGCACCAACCTCTCCGTTGCCGGCCCCGACATGCAAGCCGCGCTCGGCCTGACGCCGGCAATGTTCGGTCTGGCCTCGGGACTCTTCTTTATCGGTTATGTGCTGTTCGAGATCCCATCGAACATTGCTCTGCAACGTTACGGCGCCAAGCTTTGGATCGCCCGGATCATGGTCACGTGGGGCCTGATCTGCATGGGCACATCCCTGGTCACCGGTGCCACGTCGCTCTATATCTTCCGCCTGTTGCTTGGGGTCGGCGAAGCCGGCTTTTACCCCGGCATTCTCTTCTATCTCAGTCTGTTCGTGCCGATCCGCTATCTGACCAGGGCATTTGCGGTATTCCAGATCGGCATTCCCATTTCACTGGCGCTGGGCAGCGCCATGACCGCCGCCCTATTGACCATGGACGGGATCCTTGGCGTTTCCGGCTGGCAGTGGGTCCTGATCATCGAGGGCGCCCTGGCCGTGGTGGTGGGCATCATCACCTGTTTCGCCATGGCCAGCACCCCTGAGAAGGCGCGATGGCTGACGGCCCGCGAGAAGCAGACGCTCATCGCGGCGATCCGCAGCGACCGGAACAGCGGGGCCGATGACAGTCACGGCCTGAGCGCCATCGCCTCGGTCATGAAGACCCGCGCGGCGTGGTACTACTGCTTCCAGTACACGTCCATGCTCATCGGCTTCTACGCCGTCACCTACTGGCTGCCGCAGATCATCAAGCTGCGCTTCTCGGTCAGCGCGGTCCAGGCCGGACTGCTCTCGGCGGTGCCCTGGGTGTTCTGCGCCATGGCGCTCTTCACGCTGTCGCGCATTCCGCCGCGCGAAAAGAATCGCGCCGGCGTGCTCAGCGCCATCCTGATGCTGGCGGCGATCGGATTGACCATGTCCGCATTCGCGCAGAGCGCTATCCTGGCGTTCGCCGGGCTATGCATGGCTGCCTGCATGCAGGCAGCCGTGCCCCTGTTCTACAGCTTTCCGTCACAGCACTTTGCCGGCGCACGGGCGGCCGTTGCTCTGGCGCTCGTGAATTCCGTCGGCAATATCGGCGGCTTCTTCGGCCCATACATCCTCGGCGTGTTCCGCCAGACCTTCCACACCGACACCGTTGGCCTGGTGTTCCTGGCAGGAACGTTCGTGATCGCCGCGTGCATGGCATTGGGGCTGCCCCGGCAACTCAGGTCGGCCGAAGCGCAAGCCGGAGCACGCGCATGAGCGGGATCCTGGCTATCTGGAATGACTGCAATGCGTCGCGCGCAGCAGCCTACGAATCCTGGTATCAGGAGGAACACCTGCCGGAGCGGCTTGGCATCGCCGGCTTCCTGACGGGTCGCCGGTTCGAAGCCATCTGCGCTTCGCGGCAGTTCCTGACCACCTACGAGGTGGTCCATCCCGAGGTGCTGAGGTCGGCGGCATATCGCGAACGGCTCGCCCACCCCACCGCGCGCACCATCTCCATGATGCAGGACGGCTTCACCAACATGTCCCGCACGGTCTGCGAGCGGCGCGATCTCCGCGGGGCGAGTCGCGGCAGCGTGGTGCTGACCGTTGCGCTGAATGCAGCCGATGCCTACCCGCGGCTGCGCGACGCCGTTGGCATGCTGGAGGTCGACGCGGCGCACACGCATTCCGAGATGTGGATCTCGGCGGAGCCCGACACGAAGGAGATCTCCGCAGAAGAAGCACTGCGCGGCGGTGACGTGAAGATCAACGCCTGCCTGGTGTTGGAATACCTGCGGCCCGAAGTGGCAAATCGCGTGGCGAACACGCTGCGCCGGCAGTTCCCGGACGCCTACGTCGGCACCTATCGTCTGCTGTGCTCACTGAACCAGGAGGACTTGTAATGCGAATTCTGCTGATCCAGGGTGCCAACATGGAGTATCTGGGTTTTCGCCAGCCGGAAATCTATGGCACCACCACCGCCGCCGAACTGGACGACATCCTGCGCGCGGACGCCGTGGGGCTCGGCATGCAACTCGACATCCTCTACACCAACGTCGAAGGTGAAGCCATCAGCGCCATTTATCGCGCCACACGCGAGCAAGTAGACGGTCTTGTCATGAATCCCGCGGGCTTTCTCTATGCGGGTCATGCCTTGCGCGATTGCCTGAAAGCGGTGCCGCTGCCCTACATCGAAGTGCATATGAGCAATATCGACGCCCGCGGCATGCATTCTGTTACCGCTTCCGAGAGCGCAGGCATGGTGACAGGGCTTGGTGTCGACTCCTACCGGCTTGCGCTGGTTGCCATCCAGAAGGTCATTCACAAGAGGAACAAACATGCCTGAAGCGAAACCAAGAACGGCGCTGGTTACCGGGGCGGCCGTTGGCATTGGCCTTGCCATTGCCGAACGCTTCGAACGGGACGGCTGGACCGTATACCGATTTGACCGCATGCCGCAGGATCGCGAGCGCGCCGTAAGCGGTGATGTCCGCTCCGAAGCGGACTGGCAAAGGCTGGCAGATCGTATCGGTACCGAAGTCGGGCAACTCGACGTGCTGGTGAACAATGCCGGCATCCTGCGCGAGGCGCCATTGGAGGACACCAGCCTGGCGGACTGGAACGAAGTCATCGGCGTCAACCTGACCGGCGCCTTCCTTGGCTGCCGGACCATGCTGACGCTGCTGAAGCGCAGCGACTCGCCGTGCATCCTCAATGTGGCCTCCATCGACGCGCTGCGCGGCAGCCTGCGTCACAGCGCTTACGCCGCCAGCAAGGGCGGCGTGGATTCCCTGACCCGCGCCCTGGCACTGGAACTGGCCAACGACGGCATTCGCGTCAACGCGATCTGCCCCGGCACCGTCGATACCCCGATGTTCCGCAACATTCATGGCAACACCGCGGATCGGGCCCAGGAGCGGCTGGCGTTGCATCCCCTGAAGCGAATCTCGACCGCGGAAGACCAGGCAGCGGCGGCGGCCTTCCTGTGCAGCGCGGAAGCCGCCTTCATCACCGGAGCGTCCCTGAGCGTCGACGGCGGCCGGGCCATTCGATAACCAGCAAAAGACACCATGACACAACCAAGGAAGACCGCACTGATTGCCGGCGCCACCGGCGTGGTAGGACGGAACCTGCTGCGGCTGCTTGCCGCCGACCCGGAATGGGATGTGATCGCCGTTTCGCGTCGCGAGCCAGATATCACCGGCGAGTACCGCCACATCCCGGCCGACCTGCTTGACGCCGGCGATACGAAGGCCAAGCTCGGCGGGCTGCGGGAGGTCACCCATATCTTCTTCTCTGCCTACATCGAGAAGGCCGGCTGGGCCGAAATGGTGGCGCCGAACATGGCATTGCTCGCGAACCTGATGGATGCCATCGAGCCGGTGGCGGACCGGCTCCAGCACGTCAACCTGATGCACGGCACCAAGTGGTATGGCAATCATCTCGGACCGTTCAAGACGCCCGCAAAGGAAACCGACCCGGGTCACATGCCGCCCAACTTCTACTATGACCAGCAGGCATTCATCGCCCAGCGCCAGAAAGGCAAGGCGTGGACGTGGTCTGCCGCGCGCCCCCACGGCATCTGCGGCTTTGCCATCGGCAACCCGATGAATCTCGTCATGGTCCTCGCCGTGTACGCCACTATCTCCAAGGCACTGGGGCTGCCGTTGCGCCATCCGGGCTCCGAGGCCAACGCGCGCGCGCTGTACAACGTGACCGACAGCGGCTTGCTGGCACGCGCCTGCAAGTGGATGGCAACCGATCCGGCCGCTGCCAACGAGCCGTTCAACATCACCAACGGCGACATTTTCCGGTGGCAGGACTTGTGGCCCGCCATCGCGCGCTACTTCGACATGGAAACCGCTGCGGCCCAGAAGATCGATCTGGTCCACATGATGGCCGACAAGGGACCGCTCTGGGAGCGACTGGTCAGGGAGCACGACCTGCGGCCGATCCCGTACGAGCAACTGGTGGGCTGGAAGTACGGAAACTTCGTCTTCACCCCGGAGTTCGACGTCATTTCGTCCACCACCAAGGCTCGCCAGCATGGCTTCAGCGAAGCCGTGGATTCGGAGCAAATGTTCCTGCGCCAGTTCGACGAACTGCGCGCAAACCGGATCATTCCGTAGGCGGGCACTAGCGACGCTTGCACCGCCGGCCCGCGCAACCGCCTAGCGCGGCGCCGGCACCTCGCTCTTTTCTTCCTCCATCATGCTCAGGCGCTTGTAGAGGTACGAACGCGAGATCCCAAGTTCTTCGGCGACGCGCTTCTTGTTACCACCGGTACGGCGCATGGCTTCCAAAATCAACGCCGATTCCAGCCGTTCCTTCGCTTCACGGATATCGGGCTGCCGCGACTTTTCCGCGGCGCCCGCCGGGGCTCCGCTCTGGCGCCACGCCAGCGTCTGCTCAGCGCCTTCCATACTGCCGAACTCTGCGACCGACAAGACCGGTCCGTCGCAGAAGATTGCCGCGCGCTCGATCGCATGTTGCAGTTGCCGGATATTTCCCGGCCAGGCGCGCGACTGGAGGAAGCGGATCGCGGATTCGGCAATCGACTTCTTCGGCGCGCCGTGCCGGATCGCAAACGCCTCCAGGAAGGTATCGGCCAGCTCCGGAATGTCCTCCAGACGGTCGCGCAATGCCGGCAGCCGCAGCGTCACCGCGCTGATCCGATAGAACAGGTCCAGCCGGAAGCTCGAGTTGGCGATCATCGCCTTGAAGTCCCGATTGCTGGCCGATATCAGGCGGAAATCCGAATGCCGGGCGCGATCGCCCCCGACACGCTCGAACTGGCCATCCTGCAGCACGCGAAGCAGCTTGACCTGCATGTCGATCGGCATGTCGCCGATTTCATCGAGAAACAGCGTGCCGGTATCGGCGGCCTCGAACTTGCCCTTGCGGCCTTTTCGGTCCGCGCCGGTGAAAGCGCCGGGCTCATAGCCAAACAGTTCGCTCTCGACCAGGTTGGGCGGCATCGCCGCCGAGTTCACCAGCACTAACGGCTTGTCGCTGCGCGGGCTTAGCATATGGATCGCGTGCGCCACCATCTCCTTGCCGGTCCCGCTCTCGCCCGCCAGCAATACCGGCACATCCAATGGCGCCACGCGCAGGATGTCCTCCTTCAGCCGTCGCACGGCATCGCTGCTGCCCACGATCTGATCCAGGCCGTAGCTCCGGTTGCGGATCCCGGACAACTCCCGGCGATAGAAATCGAGTTCCTGCTTGACCTTGGCAAGCTCCACGGTGAGTTCGCGCATGGCCTCGGGCCCCTTGAACATCACCTGCCCGATGGCTGCCACGACGCGCTTGTTGCGATCGAAGATCGGCAGCCGCGACACCACGCGCGTCACGCCGTTCATCTCCTGCAACTGGGCCACCTGCCCCTTGCCGGTCGCTACCACCTCCTGCAGCTTCGTGTTCTCGATCACCGATGTCACATCCCGCCCGATCGCCTCGCCATGCTTGAGGCCGAAAAAGCGCTCATGGACCGGGCTCATGTAAGTGATGCGCGCCGACGTATCCACCACGACCATCGCCTTGTAGGGATCGGTAATGAAATGCCTGAGGATGTCCGGCGCCGCATCCACGCTTGCCAGGAACTCGCTCAGCTCATCGCCTTCCTGCACGGCAAAGATCAGGAAGCACACTGAATCGCGCGTCGGGATCGCCGCGACCGTCAGTGGGCGCTCCAGGTCGGCCATGGCCGACATCCGCCTGAGCGGCACGCGGTCGCGGTTCTGCCAGAGCCGGCCCAGCGACTTGGCGACCAGCGAATCCCTGCCGAGTCCGCTGGCGAATGTTGTGTTGCCCTCGGCATCGAGTACGAGGACGCCCTCTGATTCTCGTTTCATGTCTCCACCACGGTTCGTCTGTTTTACGGAACGCTGTGTATTCGGCGACTACACAATTGCCTTCTCGATGGCAGGCAAGGACACTGCAAAGACAGTCTCATTCTAAGCAGTTTCCCCCCGGTTCGTCGGCCTTCCGATCCGCCCGCAAGGCCGCTAACGCAGGCAGTGCCTAAGCCCCCAGGCAATCACTCGCGTAGCCGCAAATTTCGCGCCATGTGTTGGCACACGCTTTGCAGTATGTCGGTCACTTGCGTAGATCCGACCTGAAATGGACACACTGAAGACACTCCCGTTCCAGACACCCGGCGCAGGCCTTTCCTGCCTGCGGGGTATTCGCGTGCTCGACTTCACCACCTCGGTGGCTGGCCCTTATGGCACGCTCCTGCTCGCCGACCTGGGGGCCGAGGTCGTCAAGGTGGAAAAGCGCCATGGCGGCGACGATACACGCAGCTGGGGGCCGCCGTTCCTGGACGGTGAGTCCCTGTGGTTCCTGAGCATGAACCGCAACAAGCAGAGCATGACCATCGACCTCACACGCCCGGAGGGCCAGCGGGTGGCGCATGAACTGGTGCGCCATGCCGACGTCGTCGTCCTCAACACCGCCCAGCGTGTGCAGGAAAAGCTCGGCCTCGATTACACGACGCTCAAGGCCATCAACGGCAGGCTGATCCATGTGTCCGTGACCGGGTTCGGGCTCGAGGGCGAACGCGCCGACCTGCCATGCTACGACCTCATCGCAGAGGGCTACTCAGGAGTCATGCACCTGACCGGCGAGGCGGATCGCCCGCCCCAGAAGGTCGGCACCCCTGCCGCCGATCTGCTGTCCGGCCAGGACATTGCCATGGCCACGCTGGCCGCGCTGTTCGAACGGGAACGCACGGGGGCCGGAAAGCAGATCGATGTGTCGATGGTGGCGACGATGGCGCGGTTCATGGCGCCGCGGATCGTGCCCTATCTGGGTTCCGGCGAGGCGCCGAACCGCTCGGGCGGGACTGATTCCGTGATCGCGATCTATCAGGTCTTCGATACCGCGGATTCCCCCATCACGCTGGGACTCGGCAACGACGCCATCTGGCAGCGCTTCTGGACGGCGGTCGGGCGTCCGGACTACGCGCGGCAACCGGGATTCGAGACCAACGCCCGCCGGCGCGAGGCGCGCCAGGCGATCGTGCAGGCCATTGCCGAACTCCTTGCGACGCAACCACGCCAGCACTGGCTTGCGCTGTTTGCGCAACACCGCATCCCGTCCGGCCCCATCAACAGCATTGACCAACTGGCCGACGACATCCCGCTGCGCGAGAGCGGCATGTTCTTCGCCACCCAGGGCATTACCGGCCTGGTGCCGCAGGTTGGCCTGGGCATCCGCTTCGACGGCGCCAGTGCCGTGCTCCGCAACCCGCCGCCGGCGCTGGGCGAGCACACCGAACGCATTCTCAGGGAAGAACTTTCCATGTCCGCGACATGCATCGCGGGCCTCATCGACTCAGAAATCGTCTAAACAGGAGACACGATGTCCTATACCGAAATTCTCTACAAGGAAGACGGCCCCATCGGCACGATCACGCTGAACCGTCCCCACGACGGCAACATGTTCACCGAGACCATGTGCCACGAGATCCGTGACTGCATCAACGCGATCCGCCGCGAAACCCGCACCCGCGTCATCGTGATCACCGGCGCGGGCGACAAGTTCTTCTGCACTGGCGGGCGCAAGGACGGCATGCAGGACACCACGCTCTACGCGGGCGTGCTGCCGACGCTGGAGATGTACGAAAGCATCGACCGCCTGCAGAAGCCGGTCATCGCCTCGGTGAACGGCTTTGCCGTCGGCGGCGGCAACGTGCTGCAGGTGGTCTGCGACCTGACCATTGCCAAGGAGTCGGCCATCTTTCGCCAGGTCGGTCCGATGGTCGGCAGCTTCGATGCGGGCTATGGCACCTGGTATCTGGAAGACCTGGTGGGAAAGAAGCGCGCCAAGGACATCTGGTATCGCAATCCCAAGATGACGGCACGCGAAGCCATGGAAATCGGGCTGATCAATCGCGTCGTCCCGGATGAGCAACTGGCCGAAGCCACGCGCGAATATGCGCTGGAGGTGGCCGAGCGCGGCGCGTTTGCGCTCGCCTCGCTGAAGAGCGCGTTCAACGCGCGTCATGGCGGTGTCAGCGGGCTGTCCCGCATGGCGCATGACCTGCTGCTGCGCGGTTATCTCGACACCAGCGAACACGACGAACTGGCGGCGGCGTTTGCCGAACGCCGCAAGCCGGATGCTTCCAAATTTGGCCATTGATGCCCGGGTGAAGATCATGCAAAACATCCTGACGCTGCACAATCCGCAGAATGCACGGGACTACTACCTGTCGGGGATCTGGCAGCAGGAGACCCTTTACACGCTCGCCCGTCGCCATTCGCGGGAACGCCCCACGTCGGCCGCCCTGCGCGACGCGGATGTCCGGTTGACCTGGCGCGAAGTGGTCGACTGGGTCGATAGCGTAGCCGAGGCGCTGCACAGGCAGGGCCTGAAACCTGGTGACCGGGTCGGCATCTGGCTGCCCAACGTGGTACAGGCAACCATCGTGTTCCTGGCCTGCTCGCGCAATGGCTACGTCTGTTGCCCGTCACTGCACCAGAACTACACCGTCGACGAGATCTGCACGCTGCTGAACCGCATCCAGTGCCGGGCCCTGTTCGCAATGCCCGGCTACGGCGCCGATTCGGACCACAACTCGATCTTCGGCCGCGCCGCCGACATTCCGACGCTCGCCGCCATGTTTGCCATGCCCGGCCAGGCCAATGGCGACTTCACCCTGCCCGCCGACGCCCATCCATTCCCGGATCAGCTGCCGCCCTCCGCACTGTCGACGCCGGACCTGAACCCGGACAAGATCGTGTATCTGGCCTTCACGTCTGGCACCACAGGCCTCCCCAAGGGTGTGATGCACAGCGACAACACGCTGCTGGCCAACGGACGCGCACTGGTCAACGACTGGGGTCACTCGGCCGATACCACGGTTCTGACGCTGAGCCCGATGAGCCACCACATTGCCACCGTGGCCCTGGAACAAGTGCTGGTGGCAGGCGCGGAGCTGGTCATGACCAACCTGCGTGCCGGCAAGCATGCTCTCGATTGGATCCTGGAAACCGGCGCCACGTATGTGATGGGGGTGCCGACCCACGCCATGGACATTCTGCAGGCCGTGCGCGACCGCAAGCTGACGTCCCTCGGCGAAGTCCGCACCTTCTACATGGCGGGCGCGGCAATCCCGCGTGATGTGGCGCAGAAGTTCCTGACGCTCGGCGTGACGCCGCAGAACGTCTACGGCATGACCGAGAACGGTTCGCACAACTACACCATCCCGTCCGATACCGCGGACACCATTGTGTCGACATGCGGGCGCGCGTGCCGCGGATATGAGGTCCGCCTGTGGAAGCAGGACAACTGGGACGTCGAGGCCGAAGTGGGCGAGATCGGTGAGATCGGCGGGCGCGGCGGCTTGCTGATGCTGGGCTACTTCAGCAACCAGGTCGCCACGGAAACGTCGTTCAACATCCATGGCTGGTTCATGAGCGGCGACCTCGGGATCATCGACGAGAACGGCTGCATCGTGATCGTCGGGCGCAAGAAGGACCTGATCATCCGCGGCGGCCACAATATCCACCCCGCCCGTATCGAGGAACTGGCCATGCGGCATCCCCTGGTGGAGCGCGCAGCGGCCTATCCCGTGCAGGACGAACGACTCGGCGAGAAGGTCTGCCTGTCGGTTGTGCTCCGCGCGGGTCAAACGCTGGAACCGGCTGACATGCTCGCCCACCTGGCGAGCTGCGGCCTGTCGAAGTACGACATGCCGGAGTACTTCCTGGGCCTGGACCAGTTCCCGCTGACACCCAGCGGCAAGATCCTGAAACGCGATCTGGTCGAGATGACCATGCGTGGCGAACTCAAGCCGCAGGCGGTGCGCTACAAGGCCAGCGCTACAGCAGGAGCATGACCATGTCCATCGATATCAAGTTTGACGGCCCGTACGCGATCCTCACGCTCAACCGGCCCGAAGCCCGCAACGCCTTGCAGTTCACGATGATCGAAGCACTGTCGTACACGCTCGATCAGGTGGCAGCCTCCGGCGCTCGCGCGCTCATTGTGACTGGGGCCGGGCCGAAGGCGTTCTGCGCCGGCGCCGACATCAAGGAACTGATGGACCGCAGCCTGATGGCACAACGCCAGGGCGCACAGCTGGGTCAACGTATCTTCGACAAGCTGGCCAGCCTGCCGATTCCGTCGGTCGCCGTATTGCATGGCTATGCCTTTGGCGGCGGGCTGGAGCTGGCCATGGCCTGTACCTTCCGTATCGCGACGGTACATGGCCGAATGGGTCTGCCGGAGATCAAGCTCGGTCTGATCCCTGGCTACGGTGGCACGCAACGTTTGCCACGCCTCGTTGGCGAAGGCCGTGCGCTGGAGATGGTGATGTCCGGACGAACAGTCGACGCGATCGAAGCCGAGCGCATCGGATTGGTGAACCGTGTGGTGGCCGCCGGCGACCCGGCCGAACTTGGCAAGGCTTTCATGTCCGAGTTCATCGGCTATAGCCGTTGCGCCTCTCAGTTCGCAAGAGAGGCAGTGGTACGCGGCATGGAGACCACGCTCGACGCCGGACTCGAGATCGAGGCCGACCTGTCCACGCTGGCCTACCAGACGGATGACTCCGTCGAAGGCATGCGCGCCTTTATCGAGAAACGCACACCGGAGTTCAAGGATGCCTGATCTCACCCAGGGCGCCGTCATCGTGACCGGCGGGAGCCGCGGCATCGGTGCCTCCATTTCCGTGGAGCTGGCACGCGCCGGCCTGCACGTTGCCTGCCTTTCGCGTTCGGGCGAACTTCCTGACGCCGGCTCGCTCGATGCCGATGCACAGAAGCGGCTGGCGGCAATACACTGCGATATCACCGATGCCGCTTCTGTCGACGCGGCATTCGCCGAGGTGCCCACTCTGTTCGGCAAGCCGATCGTCGGCCTGGTCAACAACGCGGGCATCCACCTGCAGGGGCCGTCCGCATCGTTCCCGATCGCCGACTTCGAGCGCGTGATGCAAACCAACGCCTCGTCGGTCCTGCTCGCCAGCCAGGTGGCCTACCCCTACCTGCGCGAGGCCGGCTCGGCGCTGATCGTCAACATTGGCTCGTTCTACGACAAGCTCGGCGTGCGCGGCAATGCCGCCTATTGCGCATCCAAGGCTGCCGTCGGCGCGATCTCGCGCTGCCTGGCCGTCGAATGGGCGCGCGATGGCATACAGGTCGTCAATATCGCGCCTGGCTATATCGAGACCGATCTGAACCGCGACGAGTTGAACGAAGGTGCGCTCCAGGCATTCCTCAAGAAGCGCATTCCCGTCGGAGGCCCCGGGCAGTCCGACGATATCGGACGGCTTGCCGCCATGCTGTTCCGGCTGCCCGGCCGCTTCCTGACCGGCGAGACGCTCTATGTCGATGGCGGCCAGGGCATGGCGCTGTAGCACTAGTCCACTGAATCATTGAAATGGGAGGCGAAGGACATGTCAGGCGGGATGCAGCGCAGGCGCAAAGCGCAGCAATAGCACGGCTATTGCGAGCATTTGCAACGACGCGATGCGCCCGCATGACATGGCAGGCGCCGACCAATTTCAGTGATTCAGTGGACTGATCCGGGCGGTTCACAGCCCACCAACGGAGGAAGACATGAACATGCTGGACCGGATGGACGCGCGGCTGCCGCTATCGTCCGAGGAACGCATGCTCCTCGACAGCGTCAAGGAGCTTTGCAACACCCAGATCGCGCCACGGGCGGCCGAGTACGACCGCACCGGGGTGTTTCCCTGGGAGAACGTGAAAGCCATCAATGAACTGGGCCTGAACGCCATGTTCATCCCTGACAACTATGGCGGCGCGCAACTGTCCTTCCTGAGCTATCTCGCTTGCGTGCGGGAGATTTCGAAGGCTTGTGCCTCCACCGGTATTGTCTGGGCCACGAACTTCCACGCCATTAAGCCGCTGATCCAGTACGGGAGCGAAGAACAGAAGAGTCGTCTGCTGCCGCGCATTGCCGAAGGCGGCCTGGCGTCGCTGGCAATCACCGAGCCCTCTGCGGGATCGGATGCCACTGGCATGCGCACCACCTTTACCCCCGACGGTGACGACATCGTCATCAATGGCGGCAAGACCTTCATTACCAACGGCGACGTGGCCGACCTGTATCTGGTGTTCGGCAAATGGTCCGAGATCAGCGATCCGAAGGCCGCCATCTCCGTGCTGATTCTGGAAAAGGGCACGGAGGGTCTGCGCGTGCTCGGCACCGAGCACAAGATGGGCACCCGTGCGTCCAGCACGGCCAGCCTGGCCTTCGACGGCTGCCGCGTGCCACGCGCCAACCTTATCGGCGCTCCCGGCGAGGGCCTGCAGATCCTGTTCGGCTCGCTGAACCGCTCGCGCCCCAGCGTTGCCGCGCATGCCCTGGGCATTGCGCGCGCGGCGTTCGAGGATGCGGTCGACTACATCAACGAGCGGCGCCAGTCCGGCAAGCGGATCCTCGAGTTCCAGGGCATCCAGTTCATGCTGGCAGACCTGGCCACGGAGCTGGCCTTGTGTGAATCGTGGCTCTGGCGCGTGGCCGAGATGGTCGATGCCGGCGACCAGGATTTCGGCATCGAAGCCTCGATGCTCAAGCAACGCGCCACCGACGCGGCCATGCGCATCACGACCGATGCCGTGCAACTGTTCGGCGGCTATGGCTACTGCAACGACTACCGGGTCGAGCGGCTGATGCGCGACGCCAAGATTACCCAGATCTGGGAAGGAACCAACCAGGTGCACCGGCAGCTGATCGGGCGCAGCTTCCTGAAGAAATAGGAGACGAACGTGACAACCATTCAAACCGTCGGCGTCGCGGGCGCCGGCACCATGGGCGCGGGCATCGCCATCGTTGCGGCCCGCGCGGGCTTCAAGACCATCGTATTCGATGCCCGGCAGGATGCGCTGGACCGCGCCCGCGGCCAGACCGAAGCGTTCCTGAAGAAATCCGAGGAGCGCGGCAAGCTGCCGGCCGGCGCCGCCGCTGAGGCGTTGTCCCGCTGGGAGGGCACTACCTCACTGAGCGACCTGGCCAAATGCGACATCATCATTGAAGCCATCTTCGAGGATCTTGCAGTCAAGCATCAGTTGTTCGGCCAGCTCAATGAGGTCTGCCCGCCGGCTACCCTCTTCGCATCCAATACGTCCACGATCTCTATCACCGAAATCGCCGGCGGTTCCGGCCGGCCGGACCGCTTCGTCGGCATGCATTTCTGCCTGCCTGCGCAGCTGATGAAGCTGATCGAGATGTCGCCAGGCCTGGCCACTTCGGATGAGACCTTCCAGAAAGCGTGGGCCTTTGCCGAGGCAATGGGACAGAAGCCGGTGGCCACACAGGATACGCCGGGCTTCATCCTCAACTACTTCCTGATCCCGTTCAATAACGATGCGATCCGGCTGGTGGAACAAGGCGTCGCCGAGCCGGCCGACATCGACACCGCCATCAAGACTGCGCTGGGCTATCCGATGGGCCCGCTCGAGCTGCTGGACCTGGTCGGCATGGACACCCAGAAGCTGCTGTGCGAAGCCATGCATGGCCTGACCCACGAGCCGCGCGCCGCCTGCCCGCCGCTGGTGCGCCGCATGATCGCCGCCAGGCGCCTGGGCAAGAAGACCGGCAAAGGCTTCCATACCTACGGCGACACCAAGATGTTTGGAGCCTGATATGCGCTACGAAATCATACAAGCTGGCGAGAGCCGTTCCTTTCCCGAATCCCATCCCTTCCTCGAACAGGCAGCGGCGCAAGGCGACGGGCTGGTCTACCTCGGTTCGCAAGCCGGTCGCGCCTACAGCGTAGGCAAAGGACACGAAGCGCGCACCTTTGTCGCCATCGAGCTGGGCACCGAATGCCTGGGCATCCACACAGGCGAGAGCCGCGGCGTCGAAGGCTCCAATGTGGTTGGATTCGCCCGCTTTCGTCTCGGCGACGCCGACCCGAGCCCGCTGGTGGAACTCGTCAGGCAACCGGGCACGACCCCTGGCGCGATCGAAGCCGCCAAGGTGGTGTTCCAGGCTGCGGGGCTGGTTGTCGCGGTATGTCATGACTTTCCGGGTCGCATCGTCGACCGGCTGATCCGCCCGTACTTCAATGCGGCGCTGCGCCGCCTGGACGAGAAACTGGCCAGCGCCGATGACCTGGACAAGACCTTGTGCCTGGGCCTCGGCTACCCGGAGGGTCCGATCTCGCTGCTGGAACGGACTGGCCTGGCGCACCATTTCCGTGTCACTCAAGCCTTGCATGAAGCTCTCGGGCAGGAGCCTTATGCCCCGGCGCGGCGCGCGCGCGTCGCAGCGGAGCGCGAGGAACGCGAAGAGCGGGTAAAGCGATGATTGCCATGAGCCAACCCCTGACCGGTGTGAAGGTGCTGGATTTCAGCACCCTCCTGCCCGGACCGCTGTGCTCGCTGCTGCTGGCCGAGGCGGGAGCCGAAGTCATCAAGTTCGAGCGCCCCGGCCGTGGCGACGAAATGCGCGCGTATGAGCCGAAGGTCGATGACGACAGCGCGAATTTCGTGCTGCTCAACCGCGGCAAGCAATCTGTCGCGATCGACCTGAAGGCGCCTGAGACGCTGAGCCAGTTGACGCCGTTGATCCGCGATGCCGATGTCCTGATCGAGCAGTTCCGTCCCGGCGTCATGGATCGTCTGGGCCTCGGCTATGCAGCGCTTTCGGAAATCAACCCACGGCTGGTCTACTGCTCGATCACCGGCTTCGGACAGTACGGCCCGCGCGCATCAGAAGCCGCGCATGACCTGAACTATGTGGCGGCATCCGGCACGCTGTCGCTGACTGCCGGCAACGATGGTGCGCCGGTCCTGCCGCCTGCCCTCATTGCCGACATTGCTGGCGGCACCTATCCGGCCATGATCAATATCCTGCTCGCCTTGCGTCAGCGCGACCAGACCGGCAGGGGCGTTCACCTGGATGTGGCCATGGCCGACAACCTCTTTACGTTCCAGTACTGGGGGCTTGGCAACGGCGCGCTGGGATCGTGGCCCGCACCGGCGTCGGAGCTGGTCACGGGAGGCACGCCGCGCTACCAGATCTACCGTACCGCCGATGGTGCCTTCCTGGCGGCCGCGCCACTGGAAGACAAGTTCTGGGACAACTTCGTCGCACTGGTCGGGCTGGATGCGGACGCGCTGGCGCGGATGTCACCGGACCAGGCCATCGGTGCCGTTGCGGCGGCCATTTCCCGGCACCCGGTTGCCTATTGGGAAGACCGCTTCGCCGGGCAAGACGTCTGCACCAGCCGTGTGGTCAGTCTGGAAGAAGCCCGGCACGATCCGCATTTCCGGGAACGCGGCCTGTTTGACCGCACCGCTACCACTGCGGCGAACGGGAGCATGCCGGCATTGCCGGTGCCCATCGATGCCGCCTTTCGCAGCCAGGATCGCTCCGCCGCGTCCCCGGCCCTGGGAGCACACAACCAACTTCTGAATCGCTGAGGTCCAGCCGACATGAAAGCCATCGTCATCCAGGAATTCAATGCACCAGACGCCGTCACCATCGGCGACCTTCCCGACCCGCAGGTTGGCGACGGCGACGTGCTCGTCGAAGTCCGAGCCGCCGCGGTCAACTATCCCGACGTGCTGGTGGTGCAGGGCAAGTATCAGATCCTGCCGCAACGCCCGTTCGCACCGGGCAAGGATGCCGCCGGCGTGGTACGCGCCGTCGGTGCCAATGTCACCCATGTCCAACCTGGCGATCGCGTGGTGGCGCAACTGGAATATGGCGCGTTCGCCGAGCTCGTCAGCGTGCCTGCCGATTCATGCTTCCGCATCCCCGATGCCATGCCGTTCGAAGACGCTGCCGCGATGGGGCTGGCATATCAGACCGCCTACTTCGCCCTGGTGGAACGTGGCGGATTCCGTGCCGGCGAGACTGTGCTTGTCACCGGGGCTGCCGGCGGCGTCGGCTCGGCGGCCATCCAGATCGTCAAGGGTCTCGGCGGCATCGCGCTGGCCGGCGTCAGCGGTGCCGAGCACGCGCAGGCGGCACGGGAACTGGGAGCCGACGCAGTGATCGATCTTTCCGCCCCTGACCTGCGCGAATCGCTGCGCGAGCAGGTGCGCAATGCCACCTCGGGCCATGGCGCCGATGTGGTGCTTGACACCCTGGGCGGCGATGTCTTCGATGCCGCACTGCGTGCGATCGCATGGTGCGGCCGCGCGGTGGTCATTGGCTTCGCGGCCGGCCGCATCCCCGAGATCAAGGCCAACTATCTGCTGCTCAAGAACATTGGCGTCAGTGGCCTGCAGTGGAGCGACTATCGCGATCGCCAGCCGGAAAAGGTGCTGGCCGTACAGCAAGAGATCTTCAAGCTGTATCAGCAAGGTGCGCTCAGGCCGAAGATCGCCGGTGCCCTGCCCCTTTCCCGTGCCGGTGAAGCGCTGGCGCAGCTCGCCTCCGGGCAGGTGTCCGGCAAGTACGTGCTGACGCTGAACTGAGGCTTACCGAACAACCCTGGGCGAATGCCATGCCCGTCTGCAGCCGTGGGTTCCTCCTCACGGCTGCAGTGCTTTGCGGCGTCGCCCACCATCTCCTGCGATCCGGACATCATGAACACAACCTCTCCTTCGATCACCGCTATCCAGACACTGGGCATCGTCGGCACCGGCGCCATGGGCCGCGGCATCGCCCAGATCGCCGCGCAGGCAGGCCTGACCGTCAACCTGTACGACGCCAACCCGCAAGCGGTGGAAGCGGCACGCAAGTACCTGCAGGATACGCTCGGCAAGCTGGCCGAAAAGGGCAAGATCTCGGCGGCTGACGCCCAGGCCACGCTGGGCCGCGTGAAGCCGTGCGGCGCGCTGGAAGACCTGGCCGGCTGCGACATGGTGGTGGAAGCCATCGTCGAGAAGCTCGAAGTGAAGCGAGATCTCGTGGCGAAGCTGGAAGCCGTGCTGCGTCCTGACGTGGTCATCGCCTCGAACACCTCGTCGCTGTCGATCACCGCGATCGCCGTGGGCGCAAAGGAACCGGGCCGCGTGGTCGGCTACCACTTCTTCAACCCGGTGCCGCTGATGAAGGTGGTCGAGGTCATCGACGGCCTGTCCGGCAACCCGGCCGTGGGCGATGCGCTGATGGCGCTGTCGCGCCGCATGGGCCATACGCCGGTGCGCTGCAAGGACATGCCGGGCTTTATCGTCAACCATGCCGGCCGCGGCATGAATATCGAAGGCATCAAGGTCGCGCAGGAAGGCGTGGCGGAGTTCGCCGACATCGACAACATCATGCGCGAGCAGGCCGGCTTCCGCATGGGGCCGTTCGAGCTGATGGACCTGACCGGGCTGGACGTGTCGCACCCGGTGATGGAATCGATCTACAACCAGTTCTACCAGGAGCCGCGCTACCGCCCGTCGCCGATCACGGCGATCCGCTCGGTTGGCGGGCTGGTCGGCCGAAAGGCCGGCGCCGGCTTCTACCGCTACGTGGATGGCCAGAAGCAGGTCCCGGCCACGGCCGCGGCCGCGGTCCCGTCGGCCCGTCCGGCCAGCGTGTGGGTCAGCCGCGCCAGCGAACGCGGCCATGCCATGGTGACGAAGCTGCTCGGCGCGCTCGGTATCACGCCTGAAAGTGGCGACCAGCCTTCCGCCGAGGCACTGATCGTCGTCACGCCGCTGGGCCTGGACGCGACCACCACCGCGCTCCAGCAGGGCCTGGACGCCTCGCGCACGGTGGCCATCGACACCCTCCTGCCGTTCGAGGCCACCAAGCGCCGCACGCTGATGACCACGCCGGCCACTGGCGCCGCCGCGCGCGACGCCGCGCACGGCCTGTTCGCGAGCGACGGCGTGCCGGTCACGGTGATCCGCGACTCGGCCGGCTTCGTGGCCCAGCGCGTGCTCTGCTGCATCATCAACATCGCCAGCGATATCGCGCAGCAGCGCATTGCCTCGCCCGCGGACATCGACCTGGCCGTGAACCTGGGCCTGGGCTACCCGAAGGGCCCGCTGGCCCTGGGCGACGCCGTCGGCCCGCAACTGGTGCTGGAGACGCTGCGCAACATGGAAGCCCTGACCGGCGACATGCGCTACCGCCCGAGCCCGTGGCTGTGGCGCCGCGCCGGCCTGGGCCTGTCGCTGCTGACGGACGAGGCTTGATCGCCCCCCGACCATCAAAGACCGCAGTGCAGCCAGAGGTCGCTCCCCTTTCGCTCATTCTCCAATCGCCAGCGTATGCGCGTGTCCATCTGCGCGGGCTGCGTTTCCCGTTCCCCGTGATTGCAGAGGTCATCGAAGGTGATTGTGAGCTCAACGTGCCGGGTCAGATGCGTGCAACCCACGACGGTGGATGGCACGCGATCCGCCCGCTCGAGTCGCCACACCTTGTGCTGGCAGAGCGCGCCCGCGTAGCGTTCCGGCAGCTGCCGTGGTCCGGTCAGCGGATACGGGTAGAAGAGCGATCGCACAAGCCAATTGCGAGTAGCCTGGCTATGGCGGTGTTCCAGGCACCGCAAAAGCCGTGGCGGCTCGCATCGGCGTCGCGAGAGCTCCGCATCGATCAGGCGGGTCAATTGTCCCGAACCTTGTTGAGTGAAGGCGAGAGCTTTGTCGATCTGGTGGCGACGCAGCGCCTGATGCGCGCGCTGTTTGACCTCGCCGGCGCCGACCGGGAAGCTGCAAGGGTCGGATCCTATGGCTTCCCGGATCGCGCTCGCTTCGAAGATGCGATCTTCGATCGATTCGGGGTGAACGCTTCACTGCTGCATCGTCTGCTGAATGGCCGCTAGCAAGGGCGAACAACCTGCCCGCGGCGCCCCGTAGCGATGACTTAGCCGGCCGACCGCGTGCTGCCGGCCGTCTTTCTAGCAATCATCGTCCGGACGGAAGCCGGCCAAGGACCGCCCCAACCAGTCCTTTCCGGAACAACAGAACGCACAGAATGAAAATGACACCGGTCACGAGCGTCACTGACTCGCCAAGGGATGCGAACCAGTCGATCCCGGTGACATTGGCAAGTCCGGCACCTATCTCGCCCAGCTTGTTCTCCAGGATCACAATGACGAGCGCACCGGCGACTGGCCCGCTCAACGTCCCCATCCCGCCCACCAGCGTCATCAGGATGACTGCCCCCGACATGGTCCAATGGACGTCGGCCAGCGTCGCAAAGCCAAGCACCAGCGCTTTCATCGCTCCCGCCAGTCCCGCCAGCGCGGCCGACAGCACGAAGGCCATCAGCTTGAAGCGGTCTGTACTGTAGCCCAGCGAGATGGCGCGACTCTCGTTCTCCTTGACCGCCTGGAGGAGCTGGCCAAACGGGGAACTGACTATGCGGGCAATCAGCACCATCGCTGCGACAAAGACGGCGACAACGACATAGTAGAAGCTGACATCCGATGACAGGTCGATCACCCCGAACAACGCGCCGCGCGGAACGCCTTGCAAGCCGTCCTCGCCGCCCGTTTGCGGTGTCTGCAGGCAAATGAAAAAGAACATCTGTGCCAGCGCGAGCGTGATCATGGCGAAGTAGATGCCCTGGCGGCGGATTGCCAGCACGCCCATCAGAAATCCAATCGCTACGGCGGTTGCCACGCCGATCAGCAGGCTGACCTCCGTCGTGACATGCCAGTTCTTGATCGCATACCCGGCTATGTAGCCCGCGCCGCCGAACAAGGCGGCATGGCCGAACGACAGCAAGCCGGTGTAGCCGAGCAGCAGGTTGAATGCCGCGGCAAACAGCGCAAAGCACAGGATCTTCATCACGAAGACCGGATAGAAGCCAAGATGGGGCGCCAGCAACAGCAGTGCAACCAGCACGATGGAGATGTATGCCGGCGCCCGGCTTCGCACCAACGCGTCCCCACCGGCCGCCGAGGTCACCGTTGAAGGGAGAGAGAATTCGGTCATCACTTTTCCTTGCCAAACAGCCCCGCCGGACGAAGCAGCAGGACAATCACCATTACAACAAAGACCACCGTTGACGACGCTTCCGGGTAGACCACCTTGGTCAGCCCCTCGATCACGCCCAGGCCCAGACCGGTGACGATGGCGCCGAGGATCGAGCCCATTCCACCGATCACTACAACTGCAAACACCACGATGATCAGGTTCTGTCCCATCAGCGGCGACACCTGGATCACCGGCGCGGCCAGCACCCCGGCGAACGCAGCCAGTGCCACGCCGAAGCCGTAGGTCAGGGTGACCATCAGCGGCACATTGACGCCGAACGCCTCGACGACCTTGGGGTTCTCGGTGCCCGCACGCAGGTAGGCGCCCAGCTTGGTCTTCTCGATCACGAACCACGTGCCCAGGCAGACCGTGATGGAAGCCACCACGACCCAGGCGCGATAGTTCGGCAGGTGCATAAAGCCAACGTCGGTAGCGCCCTGCAGCAGCTCGGGCGCGGAGTAAGGCTGGCCCGAGACGCCGTAGATTGACCGGAACACGCCTTCGATCACCAGCGTAATACCCAGCGTGAGCAGCAGACCGTAAATATGGTCTAGCTTGTAGATCCAGCGCAGCATCGTCTTTTCGATCAGCACGCCCAACAAGCCGATGACCAGGGGCGACAGCAGCAGCATTGCCCAGTAGCTCAGCCCGACGTACTCCATGCCGGCCCACGCCAGCAGAGCGCCCAGCATGAACAGCGCACCGTGCGCGAAGTTGATCACGTTGAGCAATCCAAAGATCACCGCCAACCCCAAGCTTAGCATTGCGTAGAACGCGCCATTCGCCAGGCCGAGCAGCAACTGCGACATCAAAGCCGGCAGGGGAATTCCAAAATCAAGGTTCATTGCACTTCCCCTCGTTACACGCCGAGCAGCTCATTGAGCACCGGCATCTTGTCCTGCAGCTCGTCGGCGGCAAAGCGCTCGACGATCGCGCCGTGCTCCATCAGGTAGAAGCGGTCGGCCAGCGGCGCGGCGAATCGGAAATTCTGCTCCACCATTACCACCGTGTAGCCCTTCTTCTTGAGCATCAAGATCATGCGCGCCAGGGCCTGCACAATCACAGGCGCCAGCCCTTCCGAGATCTCGTCAAGCAGGAGCAGGTTCGCCCCGGTACGCAAGATCCGGCCCACGGCAAGCATCTGCTGTTCACCGCCGGAGAGGCGCGTGCCCTGGCTCTGCTTGCGCTCCATCAGGTTCGGGAACATGTCGTAGATCTCGGCCTTGCTCATGCCTTTTCCCGCATTGGCGCTCTTGAGTTCCGGCGGCAGCAGCAGGTTCTCTTCGCAGGACAGGCTTGAGAAGATCGCCCGCTCTTCGGGACAGTAGCCAATGCCGTAGTGCGCGATCTTGTGTGTCGGCAGGCCGATGGTTTCGTGGCCGTTGACCTTGATCGATCCCTTGCGCGTACCGGTGAGTCCCATGATCGCGCGCAGCGTTGTCGTGCGCCCGGCACCATTGCGCCCAAGCAGCGTGACCACTTCGCCACGATTGACGGTCAGGTCCACACCATGCAGGATGTGCGACTCGCCGTACCAGGCATGCAGGTCCCTGATCTCGAGGGCCGGGGTGTTGTCGTTTGCCATTACTTTTTCCCCCTCAATGCGCGCCTTGCAGCTCGGCGTCGGCCGTACCCATGTAGGCTTCCATGACGCGCGAATCCTTCGAGACTTCGGCGTAAGGGCCCTCGGCCAGAATCGCACCGCGTTGCAGTACGGTGATCTTGTCGGCAATCGACGACACGACATTCATGTTGTGCTCGACCATCAGGATCGTGCGGCCGGCAGAAACCTGCTTGATCAGCTGGGTCACGCGATCCACGTCCTCATGGCCCATGCCCTGCGTCGGCTCATCGAGCAGCATCAGTTCCGGCTCCATCGCGAGGGTGGTCGCGATCTCGAGCGCACGCTTGCGGCCGTAAGGCAGGTTGACAGTGATGGTCTCGGCGAACTCGGTCAGCCCGACTTGTTCGAGCAAATCCATCGCGCGGGCATTTAGCACGTCGAGCGAACGCTTGCTGCGCCAGAACTGGTAGGCAGTACCCAGTTGACGCTGCAGGCCGATGCGTACGTTCTCGCGTACGGTCAGGTGCGGGAACACCGCGGAAATCTGAAACGAGCGGATCACGCCCCGCCGCGCAATCTGCGCTGGCTTTTCGCGCGTGATGTCGATGCCGTTGAACAGAATGGTGCCGGCGGTCGGCTCCAGGAACTTGGTCAGCAGGTTGAAGCAGGTGGTCTTGCCCGCGCCGTTCGGCCCGATCAAGGCGTGGATCGAGCCGCGGCGTACATTCAGGTCGACTTCACTGACGGCAGTAAAGCCTCTGAATGACTTGGACAACCGCTGCGTCTGCAGAATGAAATCCGGCATAACAGGAGCAAAGCCAATCTGGAGAAAAAGGAAGCGTCTTCCGCGCGGCCGGGGCGACGCAGCGGCCGTGGAAAGACGCCCGGAGAGTGCGTAGAAGCGTGGCCAGCTGCCTGGCCACCTCAAGTTCCCTAGTGCGTCAGCCCTTGAGCGGACAGGCGCTCTTTTCCAGTGGCTCGAAGGCCTTGTCCTTGGGGATGATCTTGCGGATCTTCAGCAGGTCCCATTCGCCCTTGGACTCAGACGGCTTCTTGGCTTCAGCCAGGTACATGTCATGCGCCATCAGCCCGTTTGCCAGAATGCGGCCGTCCTTGGCAAAGAAGTCATTGACCGGCGTCGCGCGCATCTTCGCCATGACCTTGTCGGGGTCCGCGCTACCTGCCGCCTGTACCGCCTTCAGGTAGTGCGTCACCGCGGAGTACATACCGGCCTGAACCATGGTCGGCATCATCTTGGTCTGTGCGAAGAACTTCTTGCCAAAAGCGCGGGTCTCGTCGTTGTAGTCCCAGTAGAATGCCGTGGTGAACTGCAGTCCCTGCGCCGCCTTCAGGCCCATGCCTTTCAGGTCGCTATCGAAAATCAGCAGCGGCGCCACCACCTGCTTGCCAGTCCCGAGTCCGAACTCCGAAGCCTGGCGAACCGCATTCTGTGTATCGCGTCCCGCGTTGGCCAATGCAATCACCTGCGCATTTGACGCCTGTGCCTGCAGCAGGAACGATGCGAAGTCCGATGCCGCAAGCGGATGGCGGACCTTGCCGGCAACCTTCCCGCCCAGCTGCTCCACCACATTGATGGCATTCGACTCGAGCGAATGGCCGAATGCATAGTCGGCGGTGATGAAGAACCAGTCCTTCTTGCCTTCTTCCAGGATTGCGCGTGCCGTGCCGTTTGCCAGCGCGTAGGTGTTGTACACGTAGTGAATACCGTAAGGCGAGCACTGCTTGCCCGTCAGTTCCGTAGTGGCGGAACCCGCGAAGATCGTGATCTTCTTTTTGCTCTCGCCAAGTTTCTGCAGCGCCAGCGCCGAGGCCGAGTCGGTGGACTCGATGATCATTTCGACGTTGTTCCGGTCATACCACTCCCGGGCACGGGTGGAAGCAATATCGACCTTGTTCTGGTAGTCGGCACCCAACACCTCGATGGGCCGGTCCAGAACCTTACCGCCGAAGTCCTGAACCGCCATCTTGACGGCTGCGATACCGCCAGGACCGCCGATGCCGGAATAGACCCCGGACATATCTACCAAGGCGCCGATGCGGAATGGCTCCGCGGCGGAAGCCAACTGGCAAATCGCCGTCAGTGCGGCGAGTGCGCCGAAGCGCAGTGCGGGTGCATTCATGGATGTCTCCAATCGTTCGTTATCATGACGGACAGCGTTTTCCTCGAACACATTCACCGTCCATACCCGCTATCTGCAACTTCGGTGCCAGGTCCAATTACGTCCGTTTTAGCCATAAATATGCCCTTGGAGGTGTATTCGCCCCCCGCTGAGTACACTCGTGCCTGCGAACATGTATTTACCGAAGACAGTCCCAAGGCAGGCCATCGGCTACAAGTCCGGCATGCAAACCTTCTGCAAGCGCACAGCAGCGAACTCTCCTTGAAGCAGTTCTTGAAATTTTGATAGATCCGTGCAGCCAGGTTCCCTCGAAGCTCTCTGAGAAGCCTGTGAGTTCATCGTACTGGCAGCCGGCGGCGATCGCGTCGGAAGCCGCCTCGGCGCACAGCATGCCGCTCTTGATGGCGGCGTGACTGCCCTTGAGGCGCGCCGCATTCAGAAAGCCGGCGTCGCAACCGACGAGTGCGCCGTACGATCCTTTCAAGGACTTCGCCTACCTCACCGTTGCCGTGCAGGCGCCCAACGTCCTTTCGGTGCCAGCAAACTCCCGCTTCAAGACCATTCAGGACAACATCGTTTCCTACGAGAAGGCCAATCCCTGAGACGAAGACGTCCGCATCTGCCGGAAACGGGACAAGCGACCATCTCACCGCGGATCTGTTCTGGCAGAAAGGATCTGTTCTGGCAGAAAACCGGCACAACCGGGATCCACATACGTACATGGGCGGCGCCCCGGCGAAGAACGACCTGCCTGGCGGACAGGTCGACGCCACCTTCATGAATCTCAATACAGCGGTCCCGCACATCAAGGCAGGCAAGCTGCGCGCTCGCCTATCCTGCCCGACGTGCCGACCATGGAAGAGTCCGTCGTCAAGGGCGTGACGGTCTACTCCTGGCAAGCGGTTGCTATGTTCCGTTGACTAACTCGAGCATGAAGATGCTCGGCACTACATCGCAGTTGCATCGCCTGACGGCCGGAAAAGGCTGTATCGCTCAGTGAATCGCTCTGCTCAGCTAGTATCTACATCTGAGCTTCTTTGTGATGCGCCGCCCACTTGCCGGCGGCCGATGGGTTCCCGGCGCGCAGGGGCACCGTCGGAGGCTGCAGCCCGCCCGACGCGGAAAACGAACGCGCAGACCTGCCGCCACAGGAAGAAGGTCCGGCGGCGTGGCGCCGACCTATTTGTCATCGAAGAGCCAACCCACGGGAATCGCCCCGTTGATCTTGACGTCGAGGAGCACAGGCCCCTCGGGGTTCCTGAGCATCGGCGCTGCCTGTTCCAGGTCCTGCATGCTGCGAATGGTGGCCGTCTGGAAGCCCAAGGCCTCGGCAATCGGCGCAAAGTCGATATCCAGGAAAACCGTCTTTGCGGTCGGCATGTTCTGCAGCTTGAGGAAGTGGACTTCCGCGCCATAGGCACAGTCGTTCATCAGGATCACGACGAGCGGAATATCTTCCCGAACCACGGTCTCCAGCTCACCGAGCGTCATCAGCAGGCCACCGTCACCGATCACTAGTACAGTGGTGGCATCGGGTTCGCCGCGCGCGTAACCCAGTGCCGCGCCGATGCCCAGGCCGATCGAGGCGAAGTCTGTGGCCTGGCGGATGCTGCGTGGATCGGGAACGCTCAAGTAGGGCAACGCCTGCAGGAAATTGCCGGCGTCGTACACGACGTTACGGTTGCGCGGCAGGATGTTGTCCAGCGCGAGCGCGGCCGCGCGTGCATCGACGGTTCGGGGGGTGTGCTGCGGCGTGAAGTCCTTGTCCAGCGTGAAGCTGTCGAGCCAGCTCCGGTAGGACTCGCCGTGGAATTCCTTGATCTCCGGGCGGCGAGCGGGAACCGACTCAAGCAGCGCCTGGGCCGCGAGCTTTGCATCGGCCACCATGGCCACGTCGGCATCCAGCCAGCGTCCGATGTTGGCGCGGGTGCTGTCGACGTGAATCACGGGCACCTCGGTCGGTATAGCCGTTCCCATGGAGGTGGTCCGGCCGTTCAGACCGGCGCCGAACGCAAGAATGCAGTCCGCCTGCTCGATCAGCCGGCGTCCGCCGGCATGGGAATAGGAGCCCACCAGCCCGCAGTCCATCGGGTGGCCTTGGAATAGATCCTTGGCCTTGAGCGTCGTGCTGAGTGCCGCCCCCAGGTGTTCGGCCAGGGCGATCAGGTCTTCTCGCGCTCCGGCCTCGTAGGCCCCCCAGCCAGCGATGATCAGGGGGCGCTTGCTCGCGGCCAGCAGTGTGGACGCGGCCGCGAGCGCCGTCTTGCGCGGAGGACGCCTGATTATGGTCGGGGGCGGCGCGAGCGTCGGGGTGGTGGCCGAGAGGTCGACGCTGGCCCGCTGTACGTCGGTTGGCAGCAGCAGTGCCGCCGCGCCGGCATGGGCGGCACTGACCGCCTGCGCGAGCACCTGGCGGGCGCTATGGGCGTCCCTCGCGACGAAGGGCTCGAGTCCGGCTGAACGCAGCGCGCCCACGGCGTCGAAGGCCTTCAGGTCGGGGCCACAGCTGTGAGCGGGCGGCCGAAGCGCCGCGTCACCGAAGATCATCAACACCCCCGAACGGCTGCGTTGCGCATAGGTGGCCGCGTGCATGGAGTTCGCGGCGGCGGGGCCCCGTCCCAGCACCGCGACGCCCAGCTTGCCGGTGGCAGCCGCATAACCGTCGGCCATGGCGATCGCGGTGTTCTCATGTCGGCTGCCATGGAACTGAATGCCTATGGAGTCCAGGGTTGCGACGAAGAGTGCCGTATCGTCGCTAATCAAGCCGAACGCGACCTCCACGCCCATCGTCTTGATGTCCTGAGCCAATGCCTCATACACGGGCACGAGTTTCTGAGTCAATTTATCTACCTCCAACGATTGCCACACACTGCTGCCTGGGCCAGAAGGCCGTGGGTTTCAGTATCGAATGCTTGGTACAGCAACTTGCGTGTGCCACGCGATGACCACGGTGAATCTGTTGGACACTCTTTGCATCCCAGCCTATGGCGTGCGAGGCAGTGTATTCCGTGAACACAACCTGTCCATGTCGCGGACATGAAGTCGCCATGCGTGTCGCTGCCGCTTCAGGTCATCAGCACACGGCCCGAGCTGATCGATGCTCGCGCTTCCGGTGCGAGCGCGTGCGCCCGATCCATGAGGCTCTTGATCAAGCCCCCATCCCGCATGCTCGATACCAAACGCCCCGCTCGCCGAATGAGTAGCGGGGCGTTTCGGCAAAGGCGCTGGCTCAGTTGACAGCTGTCTTCGTGGCATCCTTATGCCAGGTGAAGACCACGAACTGGAACGACTTCAGGTCGCCCTGGGCATCGTATTCGACCTTGCCGATCGGGGTCTGGAAGGTCTTCTGGTGCATGAAGGCCGCAACCTTGGCGGGATCGGTGCTCTTGGTTTCACTGATCGCATCGGCGATGATCTTCACGCCCGCGTATGCGGACATCTGGAACGGACCATTGACGTCACGCTTCTTGTCGGCAAAGGCCTTGACAAGCGCAGCATTGGCCGGATCGGCCGAGAAATTGGCCGGCAGCGTCACCAGCATACCCTCGGAGGCCGCTCCGCCAATCGATGTCACATCCTTGTTGCCCACGCCCTCCGGTCCCATGAAGGTTGCCTTCACGCTCTGCTCCCGCGCCTGGCGCAGCAGCAGCCCCATTTCGGGGTGGTAGCCGCCGAAGTAGACGAAGTCCACACCCTGCGACTTGAGCTTGGTGATGATGGCCGAGTAGTCGGTATCACCTGCATTGAGGCCCTCGAACAGAACCACCGGTACCTTGGCAGCATCCAGCTCTTTTTTCACCGCAGCAGCAATGCCCTGACCATAGGACTGCTTGTCGTGCAGCACGGCCACCTTCTTGGGCTTGACCTTGGCGATGATGTACTGGGCGGCGACAGGCGCCTGCTGGTCGTCACGGCCGATGGTGCGGAAGATGAGCTTGCGCTTCTTGCCCTCGGTGATTTGCGGCGCAGTGGCAGTCGGAGTCACCATCACAACGCCTTCGTTCTCGTAGATCTCGGAAGTCGGGATAGTCGAGCCGGAGCAGACATGTCCGATGACGAACTTGATGCCCTGGCTCACGATCTTGTTCGCCACTGCTACGGCCTGCTTCGGTTCGCAGGCATCGTCCATGATGACAGGTTCGAGCTTGTTCCCACCGGCTCCGCCAGCGGCATTGATCAGTTCGATAGCGGTCAGGGCTCCGGCTTTGATCATGTCGCCGTTCTGGGCCATGGGACCGTTCATGGGGCCGGCAATGGCAATTTTGACCGTCTGGGCCTGTGCCGACAGGCCAAGGAAGGTCAACACAACTGCCGTCCCGATCGAGCGAAGGTTCTTTGTGGATTTCATGGATGTCTCCTGGGTTGAAAAAGTCAAGGGTGCTCGACTGGTGTGCGGCTTTCATTGCGCCGCTTCCAAGGTGTACCCTGAAGCGAAGGCACGCGCTCAGGTCAGAGCATCAGCACGAGGCAGCCGGCCGTGTGGCGGCGTTCTAGCGCGCGACCACCAGGGGTGTGGATGCTGACTACTTGAGCCATTGATGTTCTCCTAGTGGCTCTTGTTGCGGACACTGTCCGGGCTTGAGGTCACACGCCCGCAGACTTCAGTTTTCGAACTGCCTGGGCCAGACGGCGCACCCCTTCGGCGAGCCGCTCAGGAGAATTGGCGGTGAAGTTCAGTCGAAGCGCGTTGCGGCTTTTCACCCAAGGATCAAATGCGCTACCCGGCCCTGCAAGGACACCGACTTCGGTGCCGACGGACACAAGGCGATCAGTGTCCATCGAAGGATCCCGCGCGGTGGCCCACACGAACATTCCACCAACAGGCACCTCCCACACAAACCATTCGGCAAGGTGTTCCGCCATGGCAGCGCAGAGTGCGTCGCGCCGCTCCCGATACAATTCGACCATCCGAGGGCTCAGCCGCTCCATCAGACCGCTGTCAATGGCGGCCAGGGCAATCCGCTGATTGAGGCCGCTCGAGCAGAGATCCGCACCTTGCTTTGCCGCGGACAGCATCTGGATCATCTGGGGGGCTGCGATGATCCAGCCAACACGAAGCCCCGGCGCCAACTCCTTCGAGACGCTGCCCAGATGGATGATGGGACCTTCGTACCCTCCCTTCCCCAAGCGCTCAGCCGAGAGTTCGATCATCCGAGGCAAAGGCACTCCCTCGTATTGGAGGGCGCAGTAGGGATCGTCCTCGACTAGCCACACTCCCGTCCGGTGGGCGGCATCGACCATCGCATTGCGGACCGAGACGCCAACCAACCTGCCTGTAGGGTTGGAGAAGTTCGGCACCGAGTAGACGAACTGCGCACCCTCGAAGGAGGACAGGGGGTCGAACGCGTCGTCTTCCAGCACAAGATTGCGATACCGAGGTGCCCGTGGCCTCCAGGCGTCCATAGCGCCGACATAGCTGGGGAACTGGGCAGCAATGACGTCCCCCTGCTCGATCAGCACCTTCCCAATGAGATCCAGACTCTGGGTGCCGCTGGCGGTAAGCAGGACGTTTTCACGCCGCAACCGCAGCACAGGCGAGCTGTAGCGCGTGGCAATCGCATCGCGCAGCTCCGGAAGACCATCGGTGGGAGCATACCCGAGGCAATCCTGCGGATGCTTCAAGATCACCTCCCGAGCGTAAGTGGCCAACTCCTCAGTCGGAAAAACTGTCGGCTCGGGCAATCCCCCGGCAAGATTGATCAAACCCGGAATACGCCCGGCGGCGACAAAGCGAGCCGTCAGGTCGTTCCTTGTCGCCAGCCACGCGGCGTAGCGGGGTCCCTTGACAGCGACCACGAGGGATTGGTGCGCCAGTTTAGTCATCCTGGAAGCCTTTCTCGGGCGCCATGGACGCTTCGACAGGGTCCGTGGCGAATACGAACTCACACTCACCCCAACCGTCGGGGGGCGGCCGGTGCCAACAACCATCCTGCCACCTCTTCAAGCGGGGTCTCTCTGTCTTCGAAAACGCATGATCCAAGCGGAACTGTCCGCGTCGAATACACATGGGTGACAGTACCGACAACAGTACCGCTGGCTAACACCATCCGTATTGCTCTGATTTGCGGAGCCGTTGCACCACCTTGGGAATATTTCGGGCGCCGGACAACCCATCCAAATCGCTCAGGCCACTTGATGTCAGCCTTGACAGGGCACACAAAATGGCCTGCCCGATTGTTTTGCGATACGGCATCACCATGGGCCGGGCGACGTTGCCTGTCAGATCAGATCTGAGAGTCCCGACCGACGAAATGACTGCCCGACAGGGATCCCGTACGATACTGTTTCTCAACGCCAAGATCGGGCGCCAATGCACGACAACGGCAAGGCCGAAGCGGCACATCTTTTGCATGTGACTGGCTGACCGTGAGCCTCCCTGCGTCCCAACAAACCGCCCTTGAGTCCGTAAATGACAGAGCAGCCAACGCACCGATGTATCAAAATGCCTTTACAGACTCCCGATGGATGGGCTCAACCGTGCGATGCCCGAGTAAACTAGGGGTGAAAAAAATGGAGACTTCCGCGATCCATGTGAGCGAGGTCCTTTCTCAGACCAGCGCTCGTCTTTGGCGCAAGGGAACGGCCGCGTGCGGCCTTGCCTTTGCGGAATGGGAGTGGCGGGACGCTGAAGGTTGGGCGAACTACGACCAGCCGGATCACCATACGCTGAGCGTGTATCTTGACGGTGGAGACAAGATCGTCCGTGCGGACAGGCAACTGCTTGGAGGAGGTCCCGACAAGTTTTGTTTGATGCCTGCGGGACATGCAAGCCGGTGGCACGTCGGGGGACCGATTCGAATGTTCCATCTCTACATCGATCCGGCTGTTCTCGCCTACCAGGCCCATGCAGCATTCGACATCACCCCGCGCCGGATCGATCTGCAGGATCTCACGTTCGTTGATGACCCGGCGCTCGCAATGATCGTGAGAGGAGCCGTCCTTCCCCTCGACTGGTCCGATCTCGCCGATCGAATGGCGCTCGAATCAGCCTGCCATTTGCTTCTTCATCGCCTGCTGCGCCACCACACCAACCGAGCAACAACAGAGGTCATAAAAGGCCGCTTGGCTCCCGCTGTCCAGAGAAACATTATCGAGTACATCGAAGCGAATCTGAGCTCTGCCCTCAAGCTCGAAGAGTTGGCTTGCCGAGCCAAGCTCAGCACCTTTCACTTTGCAAAGATGTTCCGTGCAAGCGTGGGATTGCCCCCCCACGCTTATGTCGCAAAGCGGCGTGTCGATCGGGCAAAGTCTCTTCTTCACGACGGCAAGTTGGAGCTCGCGCAAATCGCCCTGGCCTGTGGCTACGCTTCGCAGAGCCATTTCACGAGAGCCTTCAAAGGGGAAGCAGGCATGACCCCCGGTGCGTGGCGACGCGTCCAGGAGGTGAGACTCAGGGGCCTGGGGGATTGAATTCCGAGTTGGCGCCCGGGCGGGAGGAAGTCTATGGCGTCCGCGGGAATTCACCCGCCCCAACGCGCCGTCATCGAACAGCTCAAGGACGAGGTCTCCATTCGGATCAAATACGAGCCTATCCAGCCGATGGATCAATCCAAGGAGCCGACTTCTGCATTCGGCCTCCTTTGAGCGCGGCCAGCCCTTCGTCCAGCATCTTCTTGGCGTCGCCGAACAGCATTCGGTTGTTCTCCTTGTAGAACAGCGGGTTATCCACGCCGGCGTATCCCGAAGCCATGGAGCGTTTCATGACGATCGAGTGCTTGGCCTTCCAGACCTCCAGCACCGGCATGCCCGCGATCGGGCTGGTCGGATCGTCCTGCGCCGCCGGGTTCACGATGTCGTTGGCGCCGATGACCATCGCCACGTCGGTGTCCGGGAAGTCCTCGTTGATCTCGTCCATCTCCATCACGATGTCGTAGGGCACCTTGGCCTCGGCCAGCAGCACGTTCATGTGGCCCGGCATGCGGCCGGCCACCGGGTGGATGGCGAAGCGCACATCCACGCCCTTCTCGCGCAGCGCCTTGGTGATCTCGTTGACCGTGTGCTGGGCCTGCGCGACGGCCATGCCGTAGCCCGGCACGATGACCACGCTCTTTGCCTCGCGCAGCATCTCGGCGGTTTCGGCGGCGCTAATGGGCGTGACCTCGCCTTGTGGCGAGGCGGCTTCGCCCTTCTTGGCCGACTTGCCCGCGCCGGAGCCGAAGCCGCCGGCGATCACGCTGATGAAGTTGCGGTTCATCGCGTTGCACATGATGTAGCTCAGGCTCGCGCCCGACGAGCCCACCAGCGCGCCTGTGACGATCAGCAGGTCGTTGTTCAGCATGAAACCGGTGGCGGCCGCGGCCCAGCCCGAGTAGCTGTTGAGCATGGACACCACCACCGGCATGTCAGCGCCGCCGATGGCCATCACCATGTGCACACCGAATAGCAACGCGATCACGGTCATCACGACCAGGGCCGTCATGCCGGCGCCGCTTTCGTGGGTGCCCAGGAACTGCTTGCCGAACCAGATCACCACCAGCAGCGCAACGAGGTTGAGCCAGTGGCGCGCGGGCAGCAGCAGTGGCTTGCCGCCGATCTTGCCGTTGAGCTTGCCGAAGGCGATCAGCGAGCCCGAGAAGGTGACGGCGCCGATCAGGATGCCGACGTAGATCTCCACCTCATGGATGGCCTTCTCGGCGCCGCTGAACTGCACCGAGGTATCGACATAGCTGGCAAAACCCACCAGGCAGGCCGCCAGGCCCACCAGGCTGTGCATGAGCGCGACCAGTTCGGGCATCTGGGTCATCTTTACGATCTTCGCGGCGTAGAAGCCGATGCCGCCGCCGATGACCAGCGCGATGACGATCCAGGCAATGCCGCCCGAGCTCACACGCGGGCCGAACACCGTGGCCAGCACGGCCAGCGCCATGCCGACCATGCCCAGCAGGTTGCCGCGGCGCGAGGTTTCGGGGTTCGAGAGCCCGCCCAGGCTCAGGATGAAAAGTATGGCGGCGCCCAGGTAGGCCACCGTCGACAAGCTGTGGGACATGTTCCGTTCTCCTCGTCGTTCTGGTTATTTGCGAAACATGGCCAGCATGCGGCGCGTGACGGCAAAGCCGCCGAACATGTTGACGGCCGTGAGCACCAGCGCAGCAAAGGCCAGCCAGCGGATCAGCTCGTCCGGCCGCCCGCCGCCCACGCCGTCGGGCGGCGCGATCTGCACCAGCGCGCCGATGGCGATGATGCTGGAGATGGCGTTGGTCACGCTCATCAACGGCGTGTGCAGCGCGGGCGTGACGTTCCACACCACCATGTAGCCGATGAAGCAGGCCAGCGCGAACACCGTGAAGTGGCTCAGGAAGGCCGCGGGCGCATAGGCGCCGATACACCAGAACAGCACGGCCGCCACGCAGAAGATGAGGGTCAGCGCCTTGGCGGACATGGGCGCGCCGGCGCCATGGCCGTGGCCGTTCTTCTTCTCGGCGACGGGGACCGCCGCCGCCTTGGGCGCCGGCACGGGCGCAGCCTTGAGCGGCGGGGCCGGCCAGGTGATAGCGCCATCCTTGATGAGGGTCAGGCCGCGGATCGCGTCGTCCTCCATGTTGACCACGGCCACGCCGTCCTTGGCCTTGCACAGTTCCTCGGTCAGGCGCAGCAGGTTGGTGGCGTACAG
The DNA here is from genome assembly GCF_058787975.1 of Cupriavidus sp. FW305-26. Classification (NCBI taxonomy): domain Bacteria; kingdom Pseudomonadati; phylum Pseudomonadota; class Betaproteobacteria; order Burkholderiales; family Burkholderiaceae; genus Cupriavidus; species Cupriavidus sp. FW305-26. The sequence goes on along the minus strand of NZ_JBYTAH010000003.1, from coordinate 79,563 downwards.
CGTGGACGATTGCTTGGCCAAGCGCGACGCGAGGTCCGTGTAGCCGATGATGGTCACGCCATGGCGCACCACGGCCTCGCCGGGCACCGTGAGTTCGCAGTTGCCGCCCTGCTCGGCGGCCATATCCACGATCACGCTGCCGGGGTTCATGCTCTGCACCATCTCGGCGGTGATGAGCTTGGGTGCGGGCTTGCCGGGGATCAGCGCGGTGGTGATGATGATGTCCGCGTCCTGGGCCTGCTGGGCGTACATCTGGCGCTGCGCGGCCTGGAAGCCTTCGCTCATGACCTTGGCGTAGCCGCCGCCGCCGGAGCCGTCTTCCTCGTAGTCCACCTTGACGAACTCGCCGCCCAGCGACTTGACCTGGTCGGCCACCTCGGCACGCGTGTCGTTGGCCCGCACGATGGCGCCCAGATTGGCCGCCGTGCCGATGGCGGCGAGGCCCGCCACGCCGGCACCGGCGATGAACACCTTGGCAGGCGGTACTTTGCCCGCCGCCGTGATCTGGCCATTGAAGTAGCGGCCGAAGGCATGGGCCGCCTCGATGACGGCGCGGTAACCGGAGACGCCAGCCGTAGAGGTCAGCGCATCCATCTTCTGGGCGCGCGAAAGTGTGCGCGGCAGGCAGTCGATGGCGAGGACCGTGGCCTTCCTGGCGGCGAGCTGCTGCATCAGCTCGGGGTTCTGCGCCGGCCAGATGAAGTCGATCAGTGTGCCGCCTTGGCGCATCAGGCCCACTTCCTCGGGGCAGGGCGGGCGCACCTTGAAGACAATGTCCGAGGCGGCCCACAGCGCCGCGGCATCCGGCAGCACTTCGGCCCCGGCGGCGCGATAGGCTTCGTCGCTGAAGTTGGCGGCCTCGCCCGCGCCCGATTCGATGGCGACCGAAAAGCCCAGCTTGATGAGTTTTTCCACCACGTCGGGCACGGTGGCTACACGTTTTTCGCCGGGGAAAGTTTCGCGGGGGACGCCGATGCGCTGGGTGTCACTGCGCTGCGCTGCCAAGCTTGGGTCTGTCTGCATGAAAGATCCTCTCCTGATATTTGGTAATCCTTCTGGTATGGCCCTATGCCCGTTGGGCTGGGGATCCGAGCGAAACCTCGCCGAGTGACCGCTTGCAACGGCAAGCGGCCCCAAAGAAGCCAGGAGCCGACTGAGATATGGCGCCGCACCAGCCCTCGAAGGAACGTTTGAAGACACTACCCCGTAATACCTTCTCTTTCATGAAGATCCGCCGACCCAAATCGCCACGGTGCACGGACGAGTATTCGGAACTAACACCTACAGCAGCGTGAAAAATAGGCAGCGTGGTTTTCGCATACGACCTTCCTCGCCGGAAGCCTTGCCAAGGCTTCCCGTAGAGTCAGGCCACTCGACCACGCGATCACAACGCTCGCGCATTTACAGCACAAAACACTAACTGTGTTCGCGCAATGGCATTGCAAGTCGTCGCCTCTTCAAAACGCCGCTTCAGGGAACGCCAGCGTGGCGCCAGCGCCAGAAACGATGGTATGACGCAGCCCCGCCGACTTGGAAAGAACGTGGTCAACGTAGAAGCGGCAACTCAGTATCTTGCTGCTCAAAAATTCCGAACCTGGATCCGATTCAAGGAGCCGGTTCGCAGCCAATGCGGCGCGACCCATCTGCCACCCACCCGCCACGATACCCAAGAGCTCCAGGAACGGCCCAGATCCCGCCAGAGCAGGCTTGGGGCCGCCTGCCCACGACTTCACGAGCGATTCGACTGCCGCCTCGAGATCGCCGATGCCCTTGTTCAGCTGAGCCCCGATAGCGCGCAGTTCGGCATGCGCGTGGGATGCCAGGTCGGCCTGCACCTGCCGCATGCGCACGATCACCGCGCCGATCGCGTGTCCGCCATCGCGACCGATCTTGCGTCCAACCAGATCCATCGCCTGGATGCCCGTGGTACCTTCATAGATCGTCGTGATGCGAGCGTCGCGCAGATACTGGGCCGCCCCGGTTTCCTCAATAAAGCCCACGCCGCCGTGAACCTGGATGCCCATGGAGGCAACATCCAGCCCGGTTTCCGTGAACCATCCCTTGGCGATAGGCATCATCAGTTCGACGAAAGCCTGGTGGGCATCCCGGACTTCCGCATCCGGATTGAGCGCCGCCTGGTCCATGCTTCCCGCCATCACCGCCGCCAGCGCGCGCATGGCCTCGATCCGGGATTTCATGCTCAACAGCATGCGGCGCACATCAGGGTGGCGGATGATCGGAACCTTGGCGCCAGTCTCGCCGCCCTGCTCCACACCTTGAACCCGCTCCCGTGCATAATCCCTGGCTTTCTGGTACGCGCGTTCGGCCAAGCCGATGCCCTCCAGACCCACGGCGAAACGCGCCGAGTTCATCATGATGAACATGTATTCCAGCCCGCGGTTCTCCTCGCCGACCAGATGGGCCACCGCTCCCGCCCCATCGCCAAAGGCCATGACGCAAGTGGGCGTGGCGTGCAGGCCAAGCTTGCGCTCGATCGACACCGCCCGGACGTCGTTGTGCTCGCCCAGCGAACCATCGTCGTTGACCAGGACCTTGGGCACCGCGAACAGCGAGATCCCCTTGGTTCCGGCCGGGGCGCCTTCGACCCTGGCAAGCACCAGATGCACCACGTTAGGGACGAGATCATGGTCCCCATAGGTGATGAAGATCTTGGTGCCGTGCAGCCGATAAGCGCCATCGGCTGCGCGGGTAGCGCGGGTACGCACAGCGGACAGGTCGGAGCCTGCCTGGGGCTCGGTTAGCACCATCGTGCCGGTCCATTCGCCGCTGATCATGCGCGGCAAGTACCGCTGCTGCAGTTCGGGCGAGCCCGCGTGCCGCAATACGTTCACCGCCCCCCGTGACAGCAGGCTCAGCAGGCCGAACGCCACGCTCCCGCTGTTCCACATTTCTTCGACCGCAGCGGCCAGCACACCGGGAAGGTTCTGTCCGCCCAGTTCTTCGGGGGCGGCCAGTGCCGGCCAGCCAGCTTCGACAAAGCGCGCATAGGCCTGCGCCCATCCGGCAGGCATGCGCGGGAGGCCGTCTTCCAGGCGAACACCTTCGACGTCGCCCGAATGATTCAGAGGCGCGATGACCTCGGAGGCAAAAACCCCAGCCTCTTCCAGCACGGCTCGAGCGACATCTGGAGTGGCCTCGCCATAGCCGGGCAGCGCCGCAATTTCGTGCAGGTCCGCCAGTTCATTCAGCACGAACTGCATGTCCTGCATGGGTGGTGTGTAGTGACTCATAGGGCCTCCTATGGCGAAGCGTTTGCGTCCATCAATGCAAACAGGTGGAAAAATTTCTTGTTCGTCTCCCCAACTGGGTTGGGTGCCTGGTTCCGGCAGAGCCAGCGCCTGAGACATTGGCAGGGACTGGCTGCGACAACATGCCGGTCACTCGCCGGTGAAGTTCGGAGCCCGCTTTTCTGTAAATGCCTGCAAGCCTTCGCGATAGTCGGCACTCCATCCCATTTCGCGAATGAAGCTGGCCTCCATGAACAGTTGCTGCTCCAAGGTATGGCCGGTGGCCGCATGCATCAGTTGCCGAGTGCGTACCAGCGCCTTCGTCGGCATCCGGGCGATCCGTGCTGCCAGAGCGTCGATGGCGCTTGCGAATTCCGAGTCGTCGACCACCTGCCAGATGAGTCCCCATTCGGCCGCCTTGGTGGCCGGCAGCTTCTCGGCGAGCATTGCCAGACCGAGCGCACGCACAGTGCCAACGGATCGCGTGAGGAACCACGTACTCCCGGTATCCGGCGTCAGCCCGATCCTGGAGAAGGCCTGCAGGAAATACGCGGATTGCGCTGCGACCACCAGATCGCAGGCCAGGGCAATGGAGGCACCGCCTCCGGCAGCCAACCCTTGAACCGCCGCGACCGTGGGGACATGCAGGTTCTGCAAGCGCATCACCAGCGGCTTGAAATACCGCTCCACGAGATTGCCGATGTCCGGCAACTTGCCATCGACGGCCTGCATGGCGGGATCGGCGAGATCCTGTCCCGCGCAGAAGGCGCGCCCCGCCCCGCCGAGCACCAGAACCCGCAACTGGCGATCGGCTTCAATGCGGGACATGGCCTCATGGATCTCAACCATGGTCGCCGCGTCGAGGCTGTTGAGTTTTTCCGGCCGGTTCAGGACGATGCGAGCCACACCGCTTTCGACCGTGAACAGAATGTTCTTGAATGTCATGGTCCTTCTCCTTCGGGAAGTGATCGAACTTAGTTCTGCTTACGCACGACGATTCCCACGCCGATTGCAGTGGCCACCGTACCGGCGACCGTCAGGCCCGTGATCGGCTCACCAAAAAGCATCCACGCCATCACCGCTGTGGTCGGAGGCACGAGGTAGAAAAGACTGGTGACGGAGGTTGCGGCGCCACGCTGGATCAGCAGGTACAGCAGAGAACTGCCCCCCAACGTCAGCCCCAGCACCGACCAGGCCATGGCCCCTGCCAATTCGGAATTCAGTCCTCCTGCGGCATCGACCCACTGCATCGGCTCCGTTTCCAGCAACGCCAGGGGCGTGGTGACCGCAAACGCCGCCAGCAGTTGGATGAAGCTGGCAGTGCGGACATCGCAGGGCGTCACGAACCGCTTTTGGTAAAGCGTTCCCGCCGTGATGCCCAGCAGGGCCAGCAGCGCACCACCCAAGCTGGCAGGGCCGACCTCTCCGAAGCCCAGCTTCGCCCACACCACCAGCAGCAAGCCCAGCAGTCCGAGAAAAAGGCCAACCCATTGCGCCCCTGTCACTCGGCCGCCTCGGCGGGAGAGCCAGATCGCTGTCAGAACCGGCTGCAACCCGACGAGCAGTGCAGTCAGACCCGCGCCCATCCCCAGCTTCACCGCGCTCCAGACGCCGCCAAGGTAGATGGCGTGCATCAGCATCCCGGTGACGCTCAGGTGCAGCCAACCCCGCGCGCCCTGCGGCCAGGTCGCCCGCGCGGCAAGCGCCCAGACGCCAAAGCAGCCGACCGACAAGGCATAGCGCGCCGCCAGGAATTTCATCGGCGGTGCATGCGGCATGCCGTATCGGGCAACCACAAAGCCCGTGGCCCAGATGACCACAAACACAAAGGGCATCGAGCGCACCAGCATCGGACTCGCCGCCGCATGCACCGGCTCCGGGAGATGAAGGTCGCTGGAAATAAGGGACTCCTGGTCTGAAGGCGACGCGCTCAATGTCCGGCGAACTGAGGCTTGCGCTTGCCCAGGAAGGCGGTGACGCCTTCATCGGCATCCCAGGTCTGGGTCGCCGCCGAGAAGCACTCTGCCTCCTCCTGCAGCCCATCCTCCAGGCGCATGGACTGCGAATGCCGGATGGCCTCGAGTGCATGGCCCAGCGATGCCGGAAACGGCTCTCCGAGGCTTTTCAGGTAAGCGGCTCCCGCATCGACCGGGTCTTCGGCTTCGACGATGCGATGGATGAGACCGATGCGTTCAGCTTCCTGGGCATCGATCGCACGGCCGCTGGCAATCAGCTCGACGGCTCGCCCAACGCCAACCAAGCGGGGCAGACGCTGCGTGCCTCCGTAGCCGGGAATCAGGCCCAGCTTGATTTCGGGGAGCCCGAGGCGCGACGTGGGCGTCGCGATGCGAAAGGTGCAGGCCATCGCCAGTTCGAGCCCGCCCCCGAACGCCACCCCGGTAATAACGGCGACCGAGGGGATGCGCAGCCTGTCCAGCTTGGCAAACACCAACTGACCACGCCGTGCGGTTTTGCGCTGCTGGTCGGCATTCTTGCCCTGCAGTTCGCCCACGTCGGCGCCGGCGCAAAAGGCCTTGCCACCGCCTGCGCCAACGATGAGCAGCGCCCGAGCCTTCGACACAGCAACCTCGTCAAGGCGCTCCGCGATCTCGCCCACCATTTCGGCGTTCAAGGCATTCAATGCCTTCGGACGGTTCAGCGTCAGTACCGCGACATCCTCACGGTAGGTCAGTTCGGCACTCATGCCTGGCTGCCTTCGTCAGGCTGGGGACGGAAGCGGGGCTTGCGCTTTTCCATGAAGGCCTTGACGCCCTCGTGCGACTCCTCGGTGCCGTAGTACAGCGCCAGCGCCTGCATGCCCAGGCCGCCGATACCGCGGATCGAATCCGAGTCGGCATTGAAGGAGCGCTTGGCGATGGCGATAGCCGTGGGGCTCAGCGCCAGGATTTCATCGCACCACTTCTGCACTTCGGCATCGAGCTGGTCGGCGGGCACCACGGCATTGACCAGGCCCATGGCCAGCGCATCCTGCGCCTTGTAGCGACGGCACAGGTACCAGATCTCACGGGCCTTCTTCTCACCGACCACGCGGGCCAGGAACGCCGTGCCGAAGCCGGGATCCACCGAGCCGACCTTGGGGCCGACCTGGCCGAACTGCGCCGTCTCGGAAGCAATCGCCAGATCACAGCAGGTCACCAGCACGTTGCCGCCGCCGATCGCATAGCCGTTGACGCGGGCGATCACGGGCTTTGGCACCTCGCGGATCAAGCCCTGCAGCTCCTCGACCGGCAGGCCGACCAGACCACGGCCGTCGTAACCACCGTCATGCGCGGACTGGTCGCCGCCGGTGCAGAACGCCTTGTCGCCCACGCCGGTCAGCACGATGACGCCAACAGCCTTGTTCCAGCCGGCGCGGTGCAGCGCGTCGATCAGCTCATCGCAGGTCTTGCCACGGAAGGCGTTGTACTTCTCGGGGCGGTTGATCGTGATGCGGGCAACGCCGCCCTTTTCTTCGTAGAGAATGTCGGTGTAGTCGCTCATGTTCGTCTCCTGATGGGGTTAGCCGTGCATGGTCAGGCCACCGGACACCGACATGACCTGGCCGGTGATGAAGTTGGCATCGTCACTCGAGAGGAACGCCACGGCGCCGGGAATGTCCTCGGGCTGGCCGAGGCGTTTGAGGGGGATGGCACGCTTCAGGCCGTCGTAGATCTTCTGGCCGAACTCACCGCCACCCGTGAAGGACTGCAGCAGCGCGGTGTCGGTCGGACCGGGACACACCACGTTGACGCGCACGTTGTTGCGCGCGGTCTCGCGTGCCAGCGTCTTGCTGAAGGCGATGATGCCGCCCTTGCAAGCAGCGTAGACCGATTCTCCCGACGAGCCGACGCGGCCCGCATCGGAGGCGATGTTGACGATCTTGCCGCCACCAGCCTCCACCATGAGAGGAACCACGGCGTGCTGCAGGCTCAGCGGCCCCTTGAGGTTGATCGCGATCAGCTTGTCCCACAGATCGGGAGTGGTCTCGACGAACTGCATGGCCACGTCCCAGCCAGCGTTGTTGACCAGGATGTCGATCTGCTTGAGGTCGGCATGGATCCTCTGCACGGCCTTGGCAACCGCATCGTGATCCGTGATGTCCAGCTGAACCGTGGCCAGTTGACCCGCGTACTGCTGGAACTGGCCCTTGAGTTCATCGAGGCCGGCCTGGTTCAGATCCAGGGCGGCAACGCGCGCGCCCTCTTCCAGGAAGCGTTGCACCAGGCTGCGCCCGATGCCGCCGGCTGCGCCAGTGATGATGGCGACTTTGTCTTTGAGTCCACGCATAGGAATGCTCTCCTGTAGTAAAACGAGTCAGTAGTTGCGGTTGGCGATGACCTGAGCGACATGGTCGCGCAGCTTGAATTTCTGGAGCTTGCCGGTCGCGGTGCGCACGATCGGCTCGAAGATCACGTGCTTGGGTGTCTTGAAGCCCGGAAGCCTGGAGCGGCAGAACTGGATGACCTCCTCCTGCGTCAGCGTGCCTACGTACTGCGGATGCAGTTCCAGCACAGCACAGGGCACTTCACCCCACTTCGCATCAGGCACAGCGACCACTGCGACCTGGAACACCGCCGGATGCGTGAACAGCACTTCTTCGACCTCGATGGACGAGACGTTCTCGCCACCGGAGATGATGATGTCCTTGGAGCGGTCCTTGATCTCGATGTAGCCGTCCTCGTGCACCACGGCCAGGTCACCGCTGTGCATCCAGCCGCCCTGGAAGGCCTCGCGTGTGGCCTCGGGATTCTTGAGGTAGCCCTTCATGCCCAGGTTCCCGCGGAACAACACCTCGCCAATCGTCTTGCCGTCCCGCGACACCGGCTGGAGGGTATGGGGATTGGCCACGATCATGTCTCCCGCCACGGCCGTGCGCACGCCCTGGCGGCCCATGTGGCGCGACCTCTCCTCCGGCGCCATGGCGGCCCAGGAATCCTGGGTCACGCACACCGTGTTGACGCCGTGCTGTTCGGTCATGCCATATACATGCAGCACCTCGAAACCCAGCGCCTCGGTTTGCGCGATCACTGACACCGGCGGCGAGGCACCGGCGCAAGCAACCAGAATGGGTGAGCTTGGATTGCTCCAGTTCTGCGGCTTGCCAGCCACCAGCGAACTCAGCACCGCCGGCGCACCACAGAAATGCGTCACGCCATGTCGGCCGATGGCTTCGTAGATGTCTTCGGCGACAACCTTGCGCAAGCACACGTTCGTGCCGCCCACGGCTGCCATGGCCCAGGCATAGCACCAGCCGTTGCAATGGAACAAGGGCAAGGTCCACAGATAGACCGGCGTTCCGATGTTCAGCCGCGCATAGATGGCGGTGCCCAGGGCATTGAGATAGGCCGCGCGGTGGTGGTAGACCACCCCCTTCGGATTGCCCGTGGTTCCCGAGGTGTAGTTCAACGCGACGGCATCCCACTCGTCCTCGGGGTACCGCAGCTGCGCATCAGCCGGCGCATTAGCCAAGAAGCTCTCGTAGTCGATCACGCCGACCGGCTCGGCATCGGGGACGTCGCTGCCACGGATGTCCACGACATCCATCTGCATGCCGGAAAGCTTCACCGCCGCACGCGCCACATCTGCAAACTGCTGATCCACCAACAGCAAACGGGTCTCCGAGTGCTGCAGGATGAAGGCGATCGCTGCCGCATCCAGGCGGATATTGATGGAGTTGACGACCGCGCCCGCCATCGGCACGCCAAATTGCGCCTCCAGCATCTCCGGGATATTGGCCGCGAGGATGGCGACCGTGTCGCCGCGCTCAATGCCCGCACCGATCAGGGCACGCGCCAGGCTGCGGCAGCGCTCGGCATACGCGGCCCAGGTATAGCGCCGCTCGCCGTGGATGACGGCGATGCGGTCTGGATAGACATCCGCCGCACGGTCGAGAAACCCCAGCGGGGTCAGCGGCCGGTAGTTGCCGGGATTCTTATCGAGGTCTTGCTTGAACTTGTTCGTCATGCTTTTCTCCGGGTGGGACTGGTGAAGATCAGAACGAAACCGCCAAGCGCGTTGCCTGGTCGATGGCGCGCAATGCGTCCAACTCAGCCGCGACATCCGCTCCGCCGATCACGTGGGCCTTGACACCCCGCTTGGCCAAGCCATCGAACAGCGCCCGGTTCGACAGCTGTCCCGCGCAGAGAATGACGGTGTCCGCGTCCAAGACGCGAGCCTCGCCATTCACGCTGTAGTGCAGGCCCTGATCGTCGACCGCCCGGTAGCTCGCACCGGCAGTCATGGCCACATCGGCCTTGCGCAGCTTGGCCTTGAGAATCCAGCCCGTGGACTTGCCCAGGTTCTTGCCCAGTGATTCGGGCTTGCGCTGGAACATGTGGATGACGCGCTCAGTCGCGTGCTGCGCAGGCGCCTTGAGGCCTCCCGCGCTGCGGATACCCGTATCCACCCCCCAGGCATCCATGAACACCTGTGGCTTGAGCGACTCCTCGGCATTGCCGACCAGGTACTCGGCCACGTCAAAGCCAATGCCGCCCGCGCCGATGATGGCTACCTTGTTGCCCACCGGCGCGCCGTTGGCCAGCACATCCAGGTAGCTGACCACCTTCGAGTGATCGAGCCCGCGGATATCGGGCTCCCTCGGCACCACGCCGGTCGCAATCACCACCTCGTCGAACTCTCCCGAGCGCACACGCCCGGCCAGATCTCCGGCCTCGACACGCGTTTGCAGATGCACGGCCACCTGCAAGCGTTCCAGCGTGACCCGGAAGTACCGCAACATCTCGTTGAACTCGTTCTTGCCGGGCACCTTGCGGGCCATGTTCAGTTGGCCGCCCAACTGGTCGCCCGCCTCGAACAGCGTGACCCGATGTCCGCGCTGGGCGGCGTTGATCGCGAACGCCATGCCCGCGGGCCCACCGCCGACAACGGCGAAATGCTTGGGAGTGGCGGTCTTGCTGTTGTCGAACTCGATCTCGCGCCCCGCTCTGGGGTTGACCAGGCAAGTCGCCACGCGGTCAGTGAAGATGCGATCCAGACAGGCCTGGTTGCAGGCAATGCAGGTGTTGATTTCGTCGGCACGGTCTTCGCGCGTCTTGCGGGCGAACTCAGGGTCGGCCAGCAACGGGCGGGCCATCGAAACCAGATCCGCCGCGCCGGAGGCAATGATCTCCTCGGCCACATCGGGCGCGTTGATGCGGTTGGACGCCATGACCGGAATGCCAACCGCGCGCTTGACGTTGCGGATCGCGTCGATCCAGGCAGCACGCGGCACCGGGGCCGCCATCGTCGGCACGGACGACTCATGCCAGCCAATGCCGGTGTTGATCATGTCCGCGCCCGCAGCCTCGACACGGCGGGCAAATTCGGCAACTTCCTCGCCGGTCATGCCCCCGTCCATCAGGTCGATGGACGAGATGCGATAGATGACCATGAACTGCGGGGAGACCCGCGCCCGCACGGCCTTGACGATTTCGAGCGGGAAGCGGATCCGACGCTCGAAGTCCCCGCCGAACTCGTCGTCGCGCTGGTTGGTCAACGCTGCCGTGAACTCATTGATCAGGTAGCCCTCGGAACCCATGATCTCGATGCCTGCATATCCGGCCTGCTCCGCCAGCGCCGATGTGTGAGCAAAGCTCTCGACGGTTGTCCAGACCTCCGCGGTCGTCAGCGGACGCGGTGGATGAACGTTGATCCGCGCCTTGCCGGCCGAAGGTGCGACGCAGGTGGGCACCTTGGCATAGCGGCCCGCGTGAAGAATCTGCAGGACGATGTGGCCACCGGCCTCGTTCACCGCCGATGTGATGACGCGGTGCTCGTCCAGCTGCTCGGGCTTGTCCAGCACCAAACCGCCTTCGTCCATCACCCCTTCGGGCACGGGAGAGTAGCCACCGGTGAGGATGAGGCCGATCTCACCCGCGGCGCGGGCTGCGTAGAAGGCAGCCAGTCTTTCGTGGGGACGATCCAGCGTTTCCAGGCGCGTATGCATCGCGCCCATCACCATGCGGTTCGGCAGATCTACCCCAGCGACGCGCAGGGGGCTGAGGAGGTGTGGATAAGCGGGCATGCTTGTCTCTCGTGGTGGGCCTAGGGTGGTCTCAATGATCTCGGGTTCGCCCATTTACGTCAAGATCATGATGTATATTATTTCAATGATCTGGGGTTTATACCTACTTTTGCGGTCATTAGTCATCACAAAAGATCAATATCACTACACAAATAGGTGTGCGAGTGAGATCTCCAGCGGCAGCGCCGGCGCTGCGCGGCATCCGGGACATGCGGGGTTCGCAAGGGATCCCTTGCCCCCCCGGCTGTGCCGTTCGGGATCCGGCTCAGGGCAAGGCGGGACTCGAAGCGCAATAGCGCAGCCAACGGCTGGGCCGCCAAGGCCCAGCCGTTGGCGCACTCACACGGCGGTACCCGTTTTGAGGGTCAGTTCTGACGCCGATCGGCCATGGTTGATGCATGCGAGCGCAGCGGCTCCCAGGACGCCTGCGGCACCAATGACCAGGAAGTTCTGCTCAAGCGGAAGTTGCAGCGACACGATCAGCCCGATCAGCAAGGGAGCCGCGATCGCGCCAAGGCGCCCGATGCCCGACGCCATGCCGATCCCGGTCGAGCGGATGTCCGACGGGTAGTACTGGCCGCTGTAGGCATAGACGACGATTTGCGCGCCCGTGGAGCAGGCACCGACGGCAGCGATGATGAAATAGAGCACCTCGGTCGAGGTCTTGAGCGTCATCATGTACAGGAAAACGCCCCCAAGCGCGTACATGCAGACGACCACCCACTTGATGTGGAACCGGTCCGCGAGCCAGCCGCCGCCGATCGAGCCAATCACCGCCCCCACATTGAGTGCGATGACGAAACTCAACGCGGAACCCAGGCTGTAGCCCGACATGGCCATCAGCTTCGTCAGCCAGGTACTGAGCGCGTAGATCATGAACAAGCCGGTGAAGAAGGCCACCCAGAACATCACCGTGCTCAGCCCCCGGCCATCCTGAAACAGCTGCGCCACCGTCACGCCCGATTCCGAATGAGCCGCCTGAGGCGGGCGGAACGTGTCGTTCGTGCCGACCTTGAACGCCGGGTCGATGGACTGGACAAGCTGACGCAGCTGCCCGCTGTCGCGCCGGGACACCAGAAACGACAGCGATTCCGGCATCGACTTCAGGATGAAGGGAATCAACAGCACCGGAGCGCCGGCAGCGAAAAAGACAATCTGCCAGCCGAACTGCGCGATGAACTGCTTGCCCAGCACTGCGGCCAGGATTCCGCCGATGGCGTAGCCGGAGAACATGACGGTCGTCAGGAAGCTGCGGATCCGCTTCGGGGCGTACTCCGTCATCTGTGCGGTGATGTTCGGCATCACACCGCCAATGCCCAGCCCGGCGATGAAGCGCGCAATGCTGAACGTGACAGGGTCCTTGGTCAAGCCCGCTGCCGCAGTGAACACGCTGAAGAGAAAGACGCACAGCGAGATCGTCCAGCGACGCCCGATCTTGTCGGCCAATGCGCCCAGGAAGATGGCGCCGAACATCATCCCAAACAGCGCCGAGCTGGCCATAAATCCGGCGGTCGCAGCCTGCACGCCCATCTCTTTCATGATGGCTGGAAGCGCCGCTCCAGCGACCGCCAAGTCGTAGCCGTCAAGGATGATGACCAGAAAGCACCAGGCCAGCACCTTGGCGTGGAAGCGGTTGAACTTGGCCTTGTCGGCTAGTTCGTGAACGTTGATCTCTCGCATCGGTCTCGTCTCCTTCATTTCGGTATGAATGCATCGGAACCACGGCCAGGGACCCACTGCGCAGGCACTCTCATGCGAGACACAAGCGGCCTGAACAGACCTGCACGCGGCCCATCGTTTTCACGACGGCGGCATCTTCGCAGAACTTATCATATACATCAATATCTTGATGTATATGCAGCGACAAAACAGGGGTTTACACTAGTTTTTTGGAAATATTGTTATGAGATATGCAATGATGCATACATAATGACGTAGACGCGCGCCCCATTGTCAGCGGAACGGGGTAGCTACAACCGTTGGGTTTGAAGCGCGCACCCGCCACCCCTACCTCGTCCGATCAGCATGAAAGCCGTAGTCATCCGTCAATTCAGCGAAGACCCTCGCATCCATCGCGTCGAAGAGGTGACCGACCCAGTTGTCGGCCCCGACGACGTCCTGATCAGCGTCAAGGCCGCGTCGATCAACTTCCCCGATCTCCTGGTGATGAGCGGGAAATACCAAGTCCTGCCTGAGCCGCCCTTCATCCCTGGGAAGGATGCGGCGGGGATCGTGGAGGCGGTCGGTGCGAACGTGAGCTCACTCAAGAGCGGGGACCACGTCGTGGCGCAGGTGGAAAACGGCTGCTTTGCAAGTCGTCTGTCCGTTCCGCAGGCGAGCGCGCACAAGATTCCGACCGAAATGCCCTTCGTCGATGCGGCTGCGATGGGCCTCGTGTACCAGACGGCGTTCTTTGCGCTCACTGATCGCGGCGGCTTCCGCAAAGGCGAGACCGTACTGATCAGTGGCGCCGCCGGAGGCGTCGGCCTGGCCGCCGTGCAGATCGCCAAGGGGCTTGGTGCCAAAGTCCTCGCAGGCGTGACTTCGGAAGCCCAGGCGGAAGCGGTGCGCCAATCCGGAGCCGACGAGGTGATCGACCTGTCCGTCCCCAACCTTCCCGAGTCCGTTCGCGCACAAGTGCATCGCGCTACAGACGGCAAAGGTGCCGACGTATTTCTGGACCCCGTGGGTGGCGACGTGTTCGATGCGTGCATTCGACAGCTCGCTCGGCGCGGCCGGGCCGTGATCATCGGATTTGCCGCCGGCAAGATTCCGGTGATCAAGGGCTCCTACCTGCTGCTCAAGAACATCTCCGTCGCCGGCATGCAGTGGACGGACTATCCGATGCACTCGCCCGAGCTCGTCGCAGAGGCCCAGGCGAAGCTCAACCAACTCTACCAGCAGGGGTTCGTGCGCCCGCGCGTCATGCAAACGTTCCCTCTCGAATCCTTCGCTGACGCAGCGGCCCGGCTCGCGTCAAGAGGGGTGATCGGGAAGCTCGTCCTCACCATCCGATAGGACGGTTCCCCTCAAAGCAAGCCGGACACACGGCCCTCGCCGACAGCCGTCTGGCACAACATTCATGCAGGAACATATATGGGTGCCACGATTTTTACCCGCATCATTCAGCGCGAGATTCCCGCTGCCATCGTCTATGAAGACGATTTAACGATCGCTTTCATGGACGCAGGCCAGGTCAACCCCGGCCATGTGATTGTGGCCACCAAGGCGCAGGTCGAGACAATTCTCGATCTCGACGACGAGACAGCTGGCGCGCTGTTCCGGACGGCAACACGCATCGCCCGCGCCGTCGAAGCTGCCTTCCATCCGGACGGCATCACCGTGCTGCAGACGAACAAGCCAGCAGGTTGGCAGACGGTTCCGCATGTGCATCTGCACGTGCTGCCGCGCCAGCACGGTGATGGCGTGACATTGGGATGGCCACGCAAGGAGCCGTCGTTGACAGAACTGCAGTCATTGGCCTCCCGGCTGACTGGCTTTGTATAGCGCCAAGCAGCCGCAAACCCCATCGCGGATGTTCCGACGCAAGGCAAGTCGAACACCGTGAGCCATGCCGCACCGAGGATGATTTTTGAATTGATCGCCTATGCCGTCATCGGAAACCACCTTTGTTGATGCCTCGGCCAGGTTTCGGCAAGGCATTCTTGGCCGCTGCCGGTTGAGCCGGGCAAGACCAAAGCCAGCGAGGACAACATGGCCGTAGCGGATCCATCGAGCCCCTACAACTGGTCGCTGGGTGAGTTGCATGCTTTCTGCCTCATCTGCGAGTCCCGAAATCTGAGCCAGGTCGCCCTGCGGCTGGACATGAGCCAGTCCGCCGTTTCACTCATGGTGCGGCGCTGGCGCGACGTGGTGGGAGACCCGCTTTTCGTGCGGTCTCGCTATGGGGTGGCCCCGACCGATACAGCCCTCGCCCTGTACAAAAGGATCCAGCCGCTTCTTGAAGGCCTGAGACAGGCGCTCGTCCAGCCGACGGGTTTCGACCCCGCAAGATCGACGCGGGTCTTCAAGCTCCATATGTCCGACATCGGCCAACTGGTGTTTCTCCCGGAACTCCACGGGCACCTCAATCGCAAGGCACCGGGTGTTCGCCTTGCCATTCAGTCGCTTCGGTGGGAGGAAGTCGAGAACGGACTGGCCTCGGGAGCTGTCGACATCGCCATGGGTTCACTACCCATGATCAAGGGCAGAGTGCATGCCCGCACCGTGCGCAAGGACCGGTTCTTCACCATCATGCGCCGCGAGCACCACATGGCGCAGCGCAAGCTTGATCTGGCCAAGTTCGCCGAGGCAGAGCACCTGGTCATCGATGCGGCGAGCAGCGGGCATGCCCTGGTGGAGGGCGTGCTCCGCTCCAAAGGGGTGTTCCGCCGTATCGGATTGAGTGTGCCGCACTACCTGGCAGCCGAAAGCCTGCTGACCAAGAGCGACTACTTGCTGACGCTGCCCGAAGGCGGCCTGTCCATCATTCAACACCTCGACAGATTCCACGTGACCCCTACACCGCTCCAACTGCCCACCTTCGACATCCGCGTTCACTGGCATGAGAGAAGCCGCAGCGATGCAGGAATCCAATGGCTGCGCGATTCGATCATGGAGCTCTTTTCCAAGGGCTAGCCGCAAGGATGAAGACAGGAAGAAGCCCGCGGGTTTGGCAGACCTGCGGGCGGAGTGCTTCAGCCGATCCGTTCCATCCAGCCATGCGTGTCGGGAGCACGCCCCTGCTGGATATCGAGCAGGGCCGATTTCAAGCGGCTCGCCACCGGCCCCACATCACCGTCGCCAACCGTGAAGTTGTGCTGGCGTCCTTTCACGGTGCCGATCGGCGTCACCACGGCAGCCGTGCCGCAGGCAAACGCTTCGGTCAGGCGGCCGCTTTGGGCATCTGCCTGCCACTGGTCAATGGCATAGGGCTCTTCACGCACGGTCATTCCCATGTCGCCCGCCAGCACCATCAAGGACTCGCGCGTGATGCCGGGCAGGATCGTGCCGGTCAGGGGCGGAGTCTGGATCGATCCGTCGTTGAAGACAAAGAAGATATTCATCGCGCCCAGCTCCTCCACCCAGCACCGATCGACGGCATCGAGGAACACCACCTGGTCGCAGCCCTGGCGGGCCGCTTCCGCCTGCGCGGCCAGGCTCGCGGCATAGTTGCCGCCGCATTTGGCATCGCCGGTTCCGCCGGGCCCGGCACGGGTGAAGTCCTCGGAAACCCATACCGTCACGGCAGATGAGCCCGCCTTGAAGTAGGAGCCCACAGGCGACGCGATGGCGCAATACAGATACTCGGCCGAAGGCTTCATGCCCACCAACACCTCGGTGGCGATCATGAAAGGCCGCAGATAGAGTGCCGCGCCATCCGCCGCCGGGATCCAGTCGCGGTCGATACGCACCAGTTCCCGCACGGACTCCAGGAACAGGGATTCCGGCAGCGGCGCCATCGCCAGCCGGTTCGCGGAATTGCGAAAGCGGCGGGCATTGGCGTCGGGGCGGAACAGCGCCACGCTACCGTCTGGCTGGCGATAGGCCTTCATGCCCTCGAAGATTTCCTGAGCGTAGTGAAAGACCAGCGACGCCGGATCGAAGTTGAAGCCACCGCGCGGCTCAATCTTGGCGTCGTGCCAGCCGCGTTCCGCCGAGTACCGAGCGGTCGCCATGTGATCGCTGAACTGGCGCCCGAACGCCGGATTCTCCAGCAGCTTCGCGCGCACCTCTGGCGCAGTCGGCGACAGACTTCTCTCGATCGAAACCTTCAAATCGGCATCGTTGCCCATTTTTTACTCCTTGTGTAAACCCCAAACTCAACGGTCAGAAAATCCTGACCAACTCTTCGTGGCACTGGATGGCGAAGTGGCAAGCCGAGGCCGCGGCCATTGGCATTGGAGGACGCCCATTCGGCCTTTCAGAGAATCCCGTGCCAAAGCATTGCCACCCAGGGTGCCGCCCCTATCCACCCAGATAGGCTTGCTTAATGCGGTCATTGGTGAGCAGATTCCTGCCGGTGTCAGCGAGAACGACGCGCCCGGTTTCCAGCACGTAGCCCCGATCGGCCACTTGCAGTGCCTTGTTGGCGTTCTGCTCGACCAGAAAGACCGTGACCCCTTCTTCCCGGATCGTGCGGATGATGTCGAAGATCTGCGCAATGACCAGCGGCGCCAGACCCAACGTGGGTTCGTCCAGCAGCAGCAGACGTGGACGGCTCATCAGGGCGCGGCCGATCGCCAGCATCTGCTGCTCGCCGCCTGACATCGTTCCGGCGCGCTGAGCCGAACGCTCGCGCAGCCGCGGAAAGAGCTTGAACACATGCTCGATCCCGGCCTCGATTTCATGGCGATCGGCGAAGAAGCCGCCCATCTTCAGGTTGTCCACCACGGTCAGACTGGGAAACACCCGCCTGCCCTCCGGCGAGATCGCCATGCCCATGCGCATGATGTCGTGGGTGTTGCGGTTGGTAATGTCCCGCCCCTCGAACAGCACGCGCCCGCTGCTGGCGCGCGGGGAACCGCACACCGTCATCATCAGCGTCGTCTTGCCCGCGCCATTGCTGCCGATCAGGGTGACGATCTCCCCCTTCTTGACCTCGATCGATACCCCGGAAAGTGCCTCGATGGCGCCATAGTGGGTGTGGATTTTCTCCAGCTTTAGCATCACTCCTCCCCCAGGTAGGCCTTGATCACGCGCGGGTCGTTCCGCACCTCTTCGGGCCTGGCTGTGACGATTGGCCGCCCGTGCTCCATCACGAGAATGCGGTCGGAGACGCCCATGACCAGCCCCATGTCGTGTTCGATCAGCAGCACGGAGATCCCGAACTCGTGGCGCAGCCGCTTGATCAGGTGCTGGAGCTCGAGCTTTTCCTGCGGGTTCAGGCCCGCCGCGGGCTCGTCCAGCAACAGCAGCCGGGGTTTGGTGATCATGCAGCGGGCGATTTCCAGGCGGCGCTGGTGGCCGTAGGAGAGCGTCCCGGCCTCGCGATTGGCGACCTCGGTCAACTCCATCCGATCCAGCCATTGCGCGGCACGCACCAGCGCCTCCCGCTCGGCGCGGCGGTATGCGGGCGTCGCCAGCAACCCATGCAGCAGCCCCGTCTTGACCTGCAGATGCTGCGCGACCATCAGGTTTTCCACGACCGTCAGACGCTTGAACAGGCGGATGTTCTGGAAGGTGCGCACCAGGCCCTTGCGTGCCACGAGGTGGCTGGGCAGCCCTGCGATGCGGTGGCCATCCAGGATCACGTCCCCGCCGGTCGGCTTGTAGAACCCGCCGACGCAGTTGAACACCGTGGTCTTGCCCGCACCGTTCGGCCCGATGATGGCGAAGACCTCGTTGCGGCGGACCTGGAAGTCGATGCCGTTGACCGCCATCAGGCCACCAAAGCGCATCTGCAAGCCGGAGACTGTGAGCAATTCGGAAGATGCAATGGCAGTCATCGCGGCAACTCCAGATGGGGGCGGCTGGTGGGCAGCAGCCCTTGGGGGCGCCAGATCATCATCAGGATCATCACCAGGCCAAAGATCAGCATGCGGTACTCCGCAAACTCGCGCGTGAGTTCCGGCAGCACCGTCAGCAGAATGGCCGCCAGCGCCACGCCGAGCTGCGAGCCCATGCCGCCGAGCACAACGACCGCGAGGATCAACGCCGACTCGATGAAGGTGAAGGACTCGGGATTGACCAGCCCTTGGCGTGCCGCGAAGAAGGCGCCGCCGATGCCCGCGAAGGAAGCGCCCAGCGTGAAGGCCGACAGCTTCACGCGGGTCGGGCTCAGGCCCAGCGAGCGGCAGGCGATCTCATCCTCGCGCAGCGCCTCCCAGGCCCGGCCCATCGGCATGCGGATCAACCGGCTGGTGACGAAGAGCGTGAAGCCCACCAGCAACAGCGCCAGCAAGTACAGGAAGAGCACCATGTGGTCCCCTCTGTAGGTCAGGCCCAGCAGTTCATGGAAGGTCTGCGCGCCTGCCGTCTTAGCGGCGCGCGCAATCTCGAACCCGAAGGCCGTCGGCTTGGGGATGCCCGAGATGCCATCGGGACCGCCTGTCACGCTGGTGAGATTATTCAGCAACAGCCGGATGATCTCGCCAAAGCCCAAGGTGACGATGGCCAGATAGTCGCCGCGCAGGCGCAGCACCGGAAATCCGAGCAGGAAGCCGAATGTGGCCGACATCGCCGCCGCGATCGGGAGGCACTCCCAGAAACTCAATCCGAAATACTGGTTGAGCAACGCATAGGTGTATCCGCCGACGGCGTAGAAGCCCACGTAGCCCAGATCGAGCAGCCCGGCGAAGCCCACCACGATGTTCAGGCCCAGGCCCAAGATCACGTAGATCAGCGCCAGCGTGGCGATGTCGAGCGCCCCGCGCGAGCCGAAGAACGACCACGCGAACCCCGCCAGCAGCAAGAACCAGATCGCCACGCGCTGCTGATGCGGCCCCGGCATCGGAATGGCTGGCAGCCGCACGACGCCGCGCGCGCCTGCCAGCATCGGCTTGCACAACTGGAACAGGAACACCACGATCACGGCAATCCACACGGGACGCCAGTGCGGCTCCAGGACCATCTTGTACCCGTCGAGCTTGAGTTGGAGCCCAAGCGCCGGGATGGTCAACACCGCGGTCAACAGGGCCGCGATCGCCGCGTCCTTGAGGACGGCGGGGAACGGCGACGCTTTCATTGCAATGGCTTGTGTCATGTCGTCCTCACACTTTCTCCACATCCGGCTTGCCCAGCAGGCCGGTCGGCCGGAACAGCAATACGAGAACGAGCAGGCTGAATGCCACCACGTCCTTGTATTCCGCAGGCATGTAGCCGGTCGCGAACGTTTCCGCCAACCCCAGCACAATGCCGCCCAGCATGGCACCGGGAATGCTGCCGATACCGCCCAGCACCGCGGCCGTGAAGGCCTTGATGCCAGCGATGAAACCGATGAAGGGGTTGAGCTTGCCGATGGTCAGCCCGATCAGCACCCCGCCCACGGCGGCGAGAATGGCCCCGAGCACGAAGGTGAAAGAGATCACCTTGTTGGTGTCGATGCCCAGCAGATTGGCCATGCGCATATCCTCGGCGCAGGCACGGCAGGCGCGCCCCGTGCGCGAACGCGCGATGAACAGCGTCAGCAGGATCATCAGCGCCACGGTCACGCCCACGATGAGCAAGCGTGCGTAGGGCACGGTGACGGTGAAGTCCCCGCCCATGTCCAGCTCCAGTGCGCCAGACACCAGCACAGGCACGGAAACGTCCCGCGCGCCTTGCGCGATCTGCATGTAGTTCTGCAGGAAGATGGACATGCCAATCGCCGAGATCAGCGGCACCAGCCTCGGCCCGCCCCGCAAGGGGCGGTAAGCCACGCGCTCGACGACAAAGCCGTACGTGCCGGTGACCACCACCGACACCAGCAGCGCTGCGCCGAGCACCAGCGGCAGCGGATAGCCCGCCTGCGTCCCGATGGCGGTGAGCGTGACCAGACCGAGATACGCACCGATCATGTAGATCTCGCCGTGGGCGAAGTTGATCATGCCGATGATCCCGTACACCATGGTGTAGCCGATGGCGATCAGCGCATAGATAGAGCCCAGCGTCAGGCCATTGACCAGTTGCTGGGTGAATTGGGGAAGGAAGTCGCTCATCCAGGATGCCTCGCAACAAGAGCGTTCAAAGCAGGCCGGCAGCATCCGATCCTTGAACCGGACGCCGGCCTAGCCACGTGCTGCATCAGTTGGCAGCGGTCTTGGTGGCATCCTTGTGCCAGGTGTAGACCACGAACTTGAACGACTTGAGGTCTCCCTGGGCGTCGTACTGGACCGTGCCGATCGGGGTCTGGAAAGTGTTCTGGTGCATGAAGGCAGCGACCTTTTCCGGGTCCGTGCTCTTGGAGCCGGACATCGCATCGGCGATGATCTTGACCGCAGCGTAGGCCGGCATCTGGAACGCGCCGCCCGCGTCACGCTTTTTCTCGGCAAAGGCCTTCACGAGCCCGGCGTTCGCGGGGTCTGCAGAGAAATCAACAGGCAGCGTGAGCAGCATGCCCTCGGAAGCCGCGCCCGCGATGGCCGTCACCTCCTTGCTGCTCACAGCCTCCGGCCCCATGAAGACCGCTTTCACGCCCTGCTCCCGCGACTGGCGCATGAGGAGCCCGATCTCCGGGTGGTAGCCGCCGAAGTAGACGAAGTCGATGCCCTGGGACTTCAGCTTCGTGATGACGGCGGAATAGTCGGGCTCGCCGGCATTGATGCCCTCGTAGAACACCACCGGCACCTTGGCGGCATCCAGCTCCTTCTTGACCGTGGCGGCAATGCCTTGGCCGTAGGACTGCTTGTCGTGCAGCACCGCCACCTTTTTCGGCTTGACCGTATTGATGATGTAGCCTGCGGCCACGGGCCCCTGCTGATCGTCCCGGCCGATCGTTCGGAAGATGAGCTTGCGCTTCTTGCTCTCGGTCAGCTGCGGCGCCGTGGCCGTCGGCGTCACCATGAGCACGCCTTCGTTCTCGTAGATCTCCGAAGCGGGAATGGTCGATCCGGAGCACACATGGCCGATGACGTACTTGATGCCCTGGCTGACGATCTTGTTGGCGACTGCCACGGCCTGCTTGGGCTCACAGGCGTCGTCCATGATGACGGGCTCCAATTTCTTCCCATTCACCCCACCTGCGGCATTGACCTGCTCGATGGCGGTCAGGGCGCCTGCCTTCATCATGTCGCCGTACTGGGCCACCGAACCCGTCATGGCGCCAGCAATGGCGATCTTGACGGTCTGGGCTTGCGCGGACAGCCCCAGGACGGCGAGGACGGCAGCCGCAGCAAGCCGATGAGGACGAATCGTGGATTTCATGGCAGTCTCCATTGTTGAAATAGGTAGGGATGGGCAAAGCACCGAGGCCCGCCCCGCCCTCCCGGAGCGTGACGGACCCAGCGGAAAATCAGTTGGCGGGCGTCTTGGTGGCGTCCTTGTGCCAGGTGAAGACGGTGAACCGGAAAGACTTCAAGTCACCCTGGGCGTCGTACTCGACCTTGCCAATGGGCGTCTGGAAACTGTTCTGGTGCATGAACGCAGCCACTTTGGCGGGGTCGGTGCTCTTGGCGCCGGCAATGGCATCCGCAAGCACCTTGACGCCGGCATAGGACGGCAGCTGGAACGGACCATTGATGTCACGCTTCTTGTCTGCAAAGGCTTTCACCACGGCCGCATTGGCGGGGTCGGTCGAAAAATCCGCAGGCAGCGTGACCAGCATCCCCTCGGAAGCCGCACCGGCAATCGCGGTCACGTCCTTGTTGCCAACGCCTTCCGGCCCCATGAAGACGGCCTTGATGCCTTGCTCGCGCGCCTGACGCAGCAGCAGTCCCATTTCCGGGTGGTAGCCGCCGTAATAGACAAAGTCGATCTTCTGCGACTTGAGCTTGGTGATGATGGCCGAGTAGTCGGTATCGCCCGCGTTGATGCCTTCAAACAATGCGACGGGAACCTTGGCCGCATCGAGGTTCTTTTTCACAGTGGCGGCAATGCCCTGGCCGTAGGATTGCTTGTCGTGCAGGACGGCCACCGCCTTGATGCCTTTCTGGGCAATGACGTACCGGGCCGCCGCAGGGCCCTGCTGGTCGTCGCGACCGATGGTGCGGAAGATGAACTTGCGCTTCTTGCCCTCGGTCAGCTGCGGCGCGGTCGCGGAAGGCGTCACCATCACCACGCCCTCGTTCTCGTAGATCTCCGAGGCGGGAATCGTCGATCCCGAACAGAGGTGGCCGATCACGAACCGGATCCCCTGGCTGACGATCTTGTTGGCGACCGCCACGGCCTGCTTGGGTTCGCAGGCATCGTCCATCATGACGACCTCAAGCTTGCGCCCGCCGGTGCCGCCTGCAGCATTGATCTGCTCGACCGCCGTCAACACACCGGCCTTTGCCATGTCTCCGTACTGCGCGACGGGGCCGCTCACGGGGCCAGCCAAAGCGATCTTCACCGTTTCCGCGTGCGCGGACGGGCCAAAGCATGCAAGCACGGCCGCAGCCGGAATCGCAAGGAATGAGCGAGTTGTTTTCATGGTTGCTATGCCGGTGTTGTCCGGAATCGATCTGAATTTCGAGGAAAGAACTACGCAGGTCGGTCTGGCCTGCGTGGCCTGACCGGAGAAACCGGCGATGACGCAATGCCCGGTGTTTCGGGCACCGCGTCATGCCGAAGGCTGGTGAATCAGGCGACCTCCTTCGCCACGGTCCCGTTGCGCCACTGGTGGCGAAGGGCCGCCCACTTCTCGCGTGCCGCCGCAAGATGGCGCTCCTTCACGTGGCCATACCCCCGGATCTCTTCGGGAATGCGGGCGATTTCCACGGCGAGGGAGAGCTTCTCCGGCGACAGCATGGGAAGCAGCTCCTCGACGCTGGCGCGATAGTCCTGGATCAGGGCGCGCTCCGTCCTGCGTTCCTCGGTCCGGCCAAAGGGATCGAGCGCCGTGCCGCGCAGGCTCTTCATCTTGGCGAGGATTCCGAAAGCGCGGCGCATCCAGGGGCCGAAGGGTTGCTTGACCAGTTCACCCTTGTCGTTGCGTTTGGCAAACGTCGGGGGCGCGAGGTGGTGCACTACCTTGAAGTCGCCTTCAAACATGTCGGCCAGCTTCTGCGTGAATGCCGCATCGGTGTGCAGCCGCGCCACTTCGTACTCGTCCTTGTAGGCCATCAGCTTGAACAGGTAGCGCGCCACCGCCTCGGTCAGGCGAGTGCTCTTTAGGCGTGTTTCAGACGAGCGAACCTTCTCAACGAAGGACTGGTAGTCGGCCGCATAGGCTGCGTTCTGATACGCCGTCAGGAACTCGACGCGCTTGCGGATGACCTGGTCGAGCGACGGCTTGCGCACGATCTCGATCACGGCCGCGGCCTGGTACAAGGCCTGCACCGCCTTGAGGTCATGGGCGCACCGGCGTCCCCACTCGAAGGCCGCCTTGTTGTTCTCGATCTGCACCCCATTGAGTTCCATGGCACGCATCAAGGCAGCGTGCGAGAGCGGCACCTTGCCCATCTGCCACGCATAGCCCAGCATCAGCGGATTGGTGTAGATCGAATCGCCCAGCAACTGCACCGCAGCCTGCTCCGCGTCGAAGCTGGACACCATCTGCGCACCCGCCGCGGCGGCCAGCACCGCTTCGCAGTTGCCGCCGGGGAACTGCCAGTCGGGGTTCTGCGTGAAGGCAGCGGTCGGTGTGCCATGCGTGTTCAGCGCAACGAACGTGCGCCCTTCGCGGATCAGCCCCGTTGCGTACTTGTTCGCACCGACGATGGCGTCGCACGCGATCAGGAGGTCCGCGTTGGCCGTATCGATCTTGGTTGTGTGGATGGCTTCCGGCCGGTTGGCAATCTGGACATGGCTCCAGGTCGATCCGCCCTTCTGCGCCAGGCCCGCCGCGTCCTGCGTGACAATGCCCTTGCCCTCAAGGTGCGCGGCCATGCCCAGCACTTGCCCGATGGTGATCACGCCGGTTCCGCCAACGCCTGCGACGAGAATGCCCCAGGCCTCCTCGGCGACCGGCAGCACGGGCTCGGGAATGCGGGGCAGCGCGGCGAGGTCCCCCTTCTTCTCTTTCTTGGGCTTCTTGAGCTCGCCACCCTCGATGGTGACGAAGCTCGGGCAGAAGCCCTTGACGCAGCTGTAGTCCTTGTTGCAGGAGTTCTGGTTGATGCGGCGCTTGCGGCCGAACTCGGTTTCCAGGGGCTCGACCGACAGGCAGTTGGACTGCACCGAGCAGTCGCCGCAACCCTCGCAGACCAACTCGTTGATGACCACGGTCTTGGCCGGCGTGGCGAGCTTGCCGCGCTTGCGGCGGCGGCGCTTTTCGGTGGCACAGGTCTGGTCGTAGATGATCGCCGTGCAGCCCGCGATCTCGCGCAGCTCGCGCTGGATCTTGTCGAGGTCATCGCGGTGATGCACGGTGACCCCCGCCTCCAGCGTCACGCCGTCGTATTTCTGCGGCTCATCGGTGACGATGACCAGCTTCTTCACGCCTTCCGCGACCAGGCTCTTCTGGATCTGCAGCACGCTGTGGCCTTCGGGGCGCTCGCCCACCTGCTGGCCGCCGGTCATGGCCACCGCATCGTTGTAGAGCACCTTGTAGGTGATGTTCACCCCGGCCGCGATCGATTGGCGAATGGCCAGCAGGCCGCTGTGGAAGTAGGTGCCGTCACCCACGTTGGCGAACACGTGCTTGTCGGTCGTGAACGGGGCCTGCCCCACCCAAGCCACGCCCTCGCCGCCCATCTGGCTGAAGGTGCTGGTGCTGCGGTCCATCCACTGCGACATGTAATGGCAGCCGATGCCCGCCAGCGCGCGCGAGCCTTCCGGCACGCGGGTGCTGGTGTTGTGCGGGCAGCCGCTGCAGAACCACGGCATGCGATCCCCGGTGTCGATCTTCATCTCCGCCATGGCTCGCTCGCGCTGATCGATCACGGCCAGTCGCGCATCCATGCGCGCGGCGATGTCGCTGCCTTCCGGCGCCATGCCGATCTTGCGCAAGCGCTTGGCGATCGCCTTCGCGATGATGGCCGGCGTGAGGTCGGCCTTGGCACGCAGCAGCCAGTTCTCGCTGGGGTTGGGCATGGACCACTCGCCGCCGGTGTGGTCACCTTCCTGCTCGTCGAACTTGCCGAGCACATTCGGCCGCACGTCGGGACGCCAGTTGTAGAGCGCCTCCTTGATCTGGTACTCGATGACCTGGCGCTTTTCCTCCACCACCAGCACCTCCTGCAAGCCCATCGCGAACTCGCGGGTGGCGGTCGCCTCCAGCGGCCAGACGACGTTGACCTTGTGCAGGCGAATGCCCAGGCGGCGGCAGGTATCGTCGTCCAGGCCCAGATCGACCAGGGCCTGCCGGGTATCGTTGTACGCCTTGCCGCTGGCGATGATGCCGAAGCGATCCTGAGGGCCCTCGATCACATTGCGATTGAGGCGGTTGGCGCGCATGTACGCGAGCGCGGCATACCATTTGTAGTCCATCAGCCGGGCTTCCTGCTCCAGCGGCGGATCCGGCCAGCGGATGTGAACGCCGCCGGGGGGCATGGCGAAATCCTCCGGCAGAGCGATCTGCACCCGATCCGGATCGACGCTGACCGAGGTCGTGGACTCGACCACTTCCTGAATCGTCTTCATGCCCATCCACACGCCGGAGAAGCGGCTCATGGCAAAGGCGTGCAGGCCGAGATCAAGGATCTCCTGCACGCTCGAGGGAAAGAAGACCGGCATCCCGCAGGCCTTGAAGATGTGGTCGCTCTGGTGCGCCGCCGTGCTGCTCTTGGATGCGTGGTCGTCGCCCGCGATGGCGATCACGCCGCCGTGCTTCGCGGTTCCGGCCATGTTGGCATGCTTGAAGACGTCCGAGCAGCGATCCACCCCCGGCCCCTTGCCATACCAGAGACCGAAGACCCCGTCGTACTTCTTGGTCTGGGGATACAGATCCAGTTGCTGCGACCCCCACAGCGCGGTGGCGGCCAGTTCCTCGTTCAGCCCCGGCTGGAAGACCACGTGGTTCGCCTGCAGGTGCTTCTTCGCGGCCCAGAGTGCCTGGTCGTAGCCGCCCAGCGGGCTGCCGCGGTAGCCGCTGATGAAGCCGCTGGTATTCAAGCCAGCGGCAAGGTCGCGCTGGCGCTGCAACATCGGCAGGCGAACCAGCGCCTGTACGCCGCTCATGAATGCCCGGCCGCGATCCAGGCTGTATTTGTCGTCGAGCGTGACTTTTTCGAGAGACTTGCGGATCGCCTCGGGAAGTGGACTGTTCATGTGATTTCCTCTGTCCTAAACGGCGTCAATGCCCTGCTCCGGTCGCCGGGCGAGGCCCGCCGTGCCCATGGCCCCATCCCCCGTCGCACAGGAGAACCTGGCCTGTCACGTACCCGGCAGACTCCGATGCGAGAAAGGCCGCGCCGGCACCAAACTCCGCTGTCGTCCCCAACCGCCCCACCGGTATCTGGCCCAGGATCGATTGCGGCACGCCGAGTTGACGCATCCGGTCGGTCTCGTGGTAACCCGGTGCAATCGCGTTCACCGTCACGCCGCTTCCCGCGTACTCGGCGCTCAGCGTTTGGACGAGGCCGTGTAACCCGGCCCGCAAAGAGGTGGAGATCGCCATCTCAGGGACGTAGTGCATGCATGCGACCGACGTCACCCAGACGACGCGCCCCCAGCCGCGCTCCTCCATCGATGGCAGCAGCGTGCGAACCAACGTCAAGGGTGCGGCCCAGAGCGTTTCAAATGCCTCAAACCACGCGCTCTCAGGTACCTCGGCAGTACGCCCCTTGGCCGGGCCTGGCCCATTCAGCACCAGAATGTCCGGGCGGATCCCAGCTCGCTCCAGTGCCTGAACACATCCCGCAATCGAGCGTCTGTCCGTGAAGTCGAGATGGGCTACGCCATCGACCACACCGGCGGCGGGATTCGCTCGCGAGCTGGTGGCGACCACGCGCACACCTTGATCCCGCAAAGCCTGCGCGACGCCGCCGCCAAGCCCTCCTGTCCCACCGCATACGAGTGCTGTTCTTGTCTCCATGGCATGTGCCCCTAGTTCAATTGCATTGCGGCAAATGGTAGGAAGGCGCATGGGCCAGTGCGAGTCGGGGGTGCTTCTATCAGATATGAGCGCCCCTTATAACTGAACGCGACGACTGCGACGCCCCTCGGTGTTCTCGGGCACCCCGCGCTGCATCGCGCCAGATATTGATTTCAGAAAAGTCCGGTATGTCCCCATCTGAAGGACAACCGGGCCCGCGCCTCCTAGAGTGATGCACTCCAAAACACACTTCGGAGACCCGGATGAAAGCCTATGTGCTCGCATTCATTGACGTGGAAGACCCGTCAAGCTATGCCCCCTATGCAGCAGGCGCTCCCGCAACGATCGCGGCCCATGGCGGCAAGTACCTCATCCGCAATGGCGCCAAGGAACTGCGCGAAGGCACACTTCCGGCCGACCGCCTCGTCGTGCTGGAGTTCCCATCCGTGGCGCAAGCCCGCGCCTGGTACGAGTCACCCGAATACCAGGCGCTGGTACCGATTCGCCAAGGCGCCTCGAAAGGTTCGCTGGTGATCGTGGAGGGCTTTGGCGAAGCGCCGTGACATCGGCTTGACGATCCTCAGGTTCACGTCCACGCCCGTACCACGCGAAGAAGGATTCCTGCGTCCATGCCGGTCCTTGACACCATAGATCGGCGCATCCTCGCTGCCTTGCAGCGTGATGGGCGGATCTCGAACAACGATTTGGCCTTGGAAGTGGGGCTGTCTCCTTCTCCCTGCCTGCGCCGGCTGCGCATGCTGGAGGACACAGGAGTGATCCGCCGCTACACTGCCGTGCTGGCTCCATCCGAAGTGGGCTTGCCTCACACCTTCTTCGCACGGATCTCGCTGCGAGCGCAAGACGGGGACACCACCCAGCAGTTCGCCGCTGCGATGTCGGAACTGCCCCAGGTGCTGGAGTGCTATCTGATGTTCGGCGACTGCGATGCGCTGTTGCGGGTCGTCGCCAGCGATCTCGAAGACTATCGACGATTCCTGGCCCAACACCTGACCCCTGCCAACGGAGTTCGGCGCGTCCAGACCGAAATTCCCTGCACGGTGGTCAAGCAAACGCTTGAACTACCGTTGCATTGGCACGGAGCCCCTTCAGGCGAGGGGGGCCGGCAGCCATGATTTCCTACCAGCCCGCGACGTTCAACGCAACTCACGAAGGCTTGCCTTCGAACCTCGCCCTGGCTCTAGCCTTCCATCTCTCCAGGTTTGGCGCCAGCCCCAAGGTCAACCTTCGACATGCCATCATTGAGCAGGTTGATGTGGTGCAGCAGGGCGATCTTGTCGTCGAAGCGAAAGCTTGCAACCGCCTGGCGATAGAACTCGTAGATTCTTGGCTGGATATCGCTCCAGAACGCTCGCCCCGAGGGCAGCAACACCACTTTTTTGGCACGCCTGTCGGCGGGATCGACGACGCGCTCCACGTGCCCCTCACGCTCGAGACGCTTGAGAACCCCATCCAGACTTTGACGGCTCACGACCAGATAGTCCGCGAGATCGGAAAACGACATTCCGTCCTTCACCTGCGGGCGCGACAGAGCCCCCAGCGTAGCCCACTGAACTGTCGTGATGCCAAGCTCCTTGACGGACTGGCGATCCAAGGTATTGCCAGCCTGGAACAGGCGAAAAAACAATCGGTTGTGAACCGCGGAGACCGATTGATCGTAGTTGTCGTTATCGGATATGGGCATGTATGTATTCAGACAGTTTCAAAGACTCTGACAGGTAGGGCCAACGTCAGCTTTATCCGTCTGCGTGGAAACCTCAGTTTCTAGATCCTGAACACCTGGAATCCGAGTCAGATGCTCGATCTGGAACTGCCGACACTTCCCAAAAGCGGCGGCCCCCACTCGGAGCATGAAAGTTCAGGCCTCAGCCATCAGGTAACAGATCGCCGCACGCGGACGACGGATGGCCACCGTGCCGCGATTCATCGAGGCGCGTCTCGCCTATGCCCTGCGAGCATCGACAGCCCCTCGCTCATCTTAGCGGCATTACGCGAGGATATTGACATAATTTTTGACGCATTTGAAGGCCACGCCCTAAGCCCCGCCAGGTGCTCGCCCAGCCATTCAGCGCTGCTCATGCCGCCGCGGCGGCAGCCCAGATCGCCGGCGTTGCCAAGGTGATCCACGCCGACGGCGCCAGCCTCAAGGACGGCCTGGCCGAAAACCTGGCCGCCCAGGTGCTCGCCATCGCCAGCGGCTACAGCCATGTCCTGTTCCCCGCCACCGCCTGCGGCAAGAACGTGGCCCCCCGCGTCGCCGCCAAGCAGACGTGGCGCAGATCAGCGACATCACCAAGGTCGACAGCGCCGACACCTTCGAGCGCCCCATCTACGCAGGCAACGCCATCGCCACCGTGCGGAGCAGCGACGCCGTGAAAGTCATCACGGTGCGCACCACGGGCTTTGACGCCGCGGTCCCCACGGGCGGCAGCGCCGCCGTCGAAACCGTCGCAGCGGCCGCCGACAGCGGCAAGAGCAGCTTCGTGGGCCGCGAAGTGACCAAGAGCGACCGCCCCGAACTCACCGCCGCCAAGATCATCGTCTCGGGTGGCCGGGCCCTCGGCAGCGCCGAAAAGTTCACGGAAGTCATGACCCCGCTGGCCGACAAGCTGGGCGCGGCCATCGGCGCGAGCCGCGCGGCCGTGGACGCGGGCTACGCCCCGAACGACCTGCAGGTGGGCCAGACGGGCAAGATCGTTGCGCCGCAGCTCTACATCGCTGCCGGCATCTCGGGTACGATCCAGCACTTGGCGGGCATGAAGGACTCCAAGGTGATCGTGGCGATCAACAAGGACCCCGAGGCGCCGACCTTCTCGGTGGCCGACTACAGCCTGGAAGCGGATCTCTTCGAGGCCGTTCCAGAGCTCGTCAAGCAGTTGGGGTAGCGTACGATGGGCCGCCTGGCCTGCGCGACAGGCGGCAGTAGTCCTTGCATCCGAGCCGAGACTCCCTCGGCCAGTACTCGGGCGGGAGCTACATCCCCGCGTAGTTCGGCCCGCCACCGCCCTCGGGTGAGACCCAGACGATGTTCTGGGTCGGATCCTTGATGTCGCAGGTCTTGCAGTGCACGCAGTTCTGCGCGTTGATCACCAACTGGTCGGCTCCGTCCTTGTTGACGAACTCGTACACGCCGGCCGGACAGTAGCGGCTTTCGGGGCCGCCGAACTTGGCCAGGTTGACGCTGACCGGCACGCCGGCATCCTTGAGCGTCAGGTGCGCGGGCTGGTCCTCGGCGTGGTTGGTGTTGCTGATAAACACGCTGGAGAGCCGGTCGAAGGTCAGCACCCCGTCGGGCTTGGGATAGCTAATCTTGGGGCAATCGGCCGCCGGCTTGAGGTACAGGTGGTCGGCCTGCGTGCGGTGGATGGTCCAGGGCGGGGTACTCACGCCGACCTTGGGCAGGAACCACTGCTCGATGCCGGTCATCAGCGCGCCGATGGTGCTGCCCTTCTTGAACCACTGCTTGAAGTTGCGCGACTGGTGCAACTCGGTGCGCAGCCAACTCTGCTCGAAGGCCGCCGGGTAGGCTGCCAGTTCGTCACCGGCGCGGCCCACCGTCACAGCCTCGAAGGCCGCCTCGGCGCACAGCATACCGGTCTTGATGGCCGCGTGGCTGCCCTTGATGCGCGCTGCGTTCAGAAAGCCCGCGTCACAGCCGACCAGCGCGCCGCCCGGGAACACGGTCTTGGGCAGGCTCAGCAACCCGCCGGCAGTGATGGCGCGCGCGCCGTAGCCCACGCGCTTGCCGCCCTCGATGTGCGCCTTGATCGCCGAGTGCCTCTTCCAGCGCTGCATCTCCTCAAACGGCGAGAGCCAGGGGTTCTTGTAGTCCAGCCCGGTCACGAAGCCCAGCGTGACCTTGTTGCCTTCGAGGTGGTAGAGGAAGCCGCCGCCATAGGTGTCGTTGCCCATCGGCCAGCCGGCGGTGTGCACCACCAACCCGGGCTTGGCTTTGTCGGCTGGGATCTCCCACAGCTCCTTGATGCCAATGGCGTAGCTTTGCGGGTCCTTGCCCTCGTCGAGCTTGAAGCGGGCAATGATCTGCTTGCCCAGATGGCCTCGCGCGCCCTCGGCGAAAACCGTGTACTTGGCATGCAGCTCCATGCCGAGTTGGAAGTTCTCGGTCGGCTCGCCGTCCTTGCCGATGCCCATATTGCCGGTGGCCACCCCCTTGACGGAGCCGTCTTCGTTGTAGAGTACCTCGGCGGCCGCGAAGCCGGGGAAGATCTCCACGCCCAGGCCCTCGGCCTGCTGGCCCAGCCATTGCGTGACGGCCCCCAGATTGACGACATAGTTGCCATCATTGTGGAAGTTGCGCGGCA
The DNA here is from genome assembly GCF_058787975.1 of Cupriavidus sp. FW305-26. Classification (NCBI taxonomy): domain Bacteria; kingdom Pseudomonadati; phylum Pseudomonadota; class Betaproteobacteria; order Burkholderiales; family Burkholderiaceae; genus Cupriavidus; species Cupriavidus sp. FW305-26. The sequence goes on along the minus strand of NZ_JBYTAH010000003.1, from coordinate 47,418 downwards.
CCAGGGCGTCAGGCGTGCGCTTGTGGCCGGTCTCGGAGAGGAATAGCACGTCGTCGCCGGTGACAGGCTGGTTCAGCGGCGCACCCTGTTCCTTCCAGGCCGGAAAAAGCTCGGTGATGGCCTTGGGGTCCATCACGGCGCCACTGAGAATGTGCGCGCCCGGTTCGGAGCCTTTTTCCAGCACGCACACGTTGATTTCGCCGCCCTTGTCGGCGGCCAGCTGCTTCAGGCGGATCGCGGCCGATAGGCCTGCCGGGCCCGCGCCGACGATGACCACGTCGTATTCCATCGCTTCACGCGGGCCGTAGGTGCTCAGAATGTCTTCAGGGCTCATTGGTGGGTAGTCTCCAGCGATTGTTCTTGTGCTGCTGTTCGGAACTCGGAAAAGCGACACGCAGCACAGGACGGTGCGGCGATCGGTCAGCTTGGGGCGTCAGATTTTTTCGAGAATCACGGCAATGCCCTGGCCCACGCCAATGCACATGGTGCACAGCGCATAGTGGCCCCCCAGCGTGTGCAGTTGGTTCACGGCGGTGGTGGCCAGGCGTGCGCCCGAGGCGCCCAGCGGATGGCCCAGCGCAATGGCGCCGCCCCACTGGTTGACGCGCTTGTCGTCGTCGGCGATGTCGAGGTCGCGCAGCACGGCCAGGCCCTGGGCGGCAAAGGCTTCGTTGAGCTCGATCACGTCCATCTGGTCGAGCGTCAGGCCGGTGAGCTGCAGCACCTTGCGCACGGCCGGCGCGGGGCCGAAGCCCATGATGCGCGGCGCCACGCCGGCCGTGGCCATGCCGACCACGCGGGCGCGGGGCACCAGGCCGTATTGCTTGGCGGCTTCCTCATTCGCCAGCAGAAGCGCGCAGGCGCCGTCGTTCACGCCGCTGGCGTTGCCGGCCGTGACCGTGCCATCGGGGCGCACCACGCCCTTGAGTATGGCCAGCGCCTCCAGCGTGGTGGCGCGGGGGTGCTCGTCCTGGCTCACGGCGATGGGGTCGCCCTTCTTCTGGGCAATGGACACGGGCACGATCTCCTGGGCCAGGTAGCCAGCGGCAATGGCAGCGGCAGCGTTCTGCTGGCTGGCCAGGGCCATTCGGTCCTGCGCCTCGCGCTCGATCTTGAAGTCATCGGCCACGTTCTCGGCGGTCTCAGGCATGGAGTCCACGCCAAACTTCGCCTTCATCAGCTTGTTGACGAAGCGCCAGCCGATGGTGGTGTCGTACACCGCGTTGCTGCGACTGAAGGCGCTCTCGGCCTTGGGCATGACGAAGGGCGCGCGGCTCATGCTTTCCACGCCGCCGGCGATCATCAATCGGGCCTCGCCGGCCTTGATGGCGCGCGCGGCCGAGCCCACGGCATCCAGGCCCGAGCCGCACAGGCGGTTGATGGTGGCGCCGGGCACGTCGATGGGCAGGCCGGCCAGCAGCGACGACATGCGTGCCACGTTGCGGTTGTCCTCGCCGGCCTGGTTGGCGCAGCCGTAGAGCACGTCGGCCACGGCGGTCCAGTCCACATTCGGGTTGCGTTCCATCAACGCCTTGATGGGCACAGCACCGAGGTCGTCGGTGCGCACGCCAGCAAGAGCGCCGCCGTAGCGGCCGAAGGGGGTGCGCACGGCGTCGCAGATGAAGGCTTGGGAAGTGTTCATGATGATTTTTGAATCAGGTTGAAAGCAGCGGATCGAGATCGCCCAACGAGAAGCCGTGACCGGCCTCTTCTGCCAAGTGCTTGAGGTCGGCTTCAAGCCGGGCTCGCTCCTGCTGGCGAGCCCAGAACACCGGGCCGCCCTCCCAGCGCGGAAAGCCATAGCCCTGCACCAGCACCACGTCGATGTCGCTGGGGCGGCTTGCCACGCCTTCGGCAAACAGCAAGGCGGCCTCGTTGACCATGGCGAGCAAGGCGCGGCGCTGGATCCCTTCGGGTGCAAGCGTGCGCCGGTTGATGCCGCGCTGCGCGCTCGCCTGCAGGATCACGTCGCGCACAGCCGCATCGGTGGTTTTCACCTGCTTGCCGTCCACGTAGGCGTAGTAGCCCGCGCCAGTCTTGCGCCCCAGGCGCCCGGCCTCGCATAGCCGGTCGAGAATGGCCACGTAGCGCTCGCGCGGATCGCGCGTCGCCGCCTGCGCCTTGCGCATGCGCCAAGCGATGTCAAGGCCGGAAAGATCGGCGACCGCGAATGGCCCCATCGCAAAACCCAGCCCAGTGAGCGCATTGTCCACGTCCTCAGGCCACGCGCCGTCTTCGAGCATGAACTCGCACTGGCGGCGATAGGCATTGTAGATGCGGTTGCCGATGAACCCGAATGCGTTGCCGGTCAGCACCGGCATCTTCTTGAGGGTCGCGCCAAGCGCCATGCCGGTGGCCAGCACATCGGGGGCGGTCTTTGCGCCGCGAACCACCTCCAGCAACTTCATCACGTTGGCCGGACTGAAGAAATGCAGCCCCAGCACGTCCTGCGGGCGTGAAGTCGCCGCGGCAATCGGATCGATATCGAGGTAGGACGTGTTCGTCGCCAGCACCGCGCCCGCCCGCGCATGGGTATCGAACTTGCGGAATACCTCCTGCTTGACGGCCATGTCTTCGAAGACAGCCTCGATCACCAGATCGGCCTGCTGCAGGCGTTCCCATTCGAGGCTGGTCTGCAGGCGTGCCTCATTGGACGACGCGGCCTCGGCGGAGAGCTTGCCCGCCGCCACGCGCTCACGGTAGTGATCGCCAATGTGCTGCCTCCCGCTTTCGAGCGCGGCCTCATCCTGCTCCAGCAGCAGTACGGACAAGCCGGCATCGAGCGCCGAGATGGCAATGCCTGAGCCCATCGTTCCGGCCCCGATCACAGCGATGGAGCGCACCTCGCGCGCGGGTGCCTGGAGCGCCGGCGGCAGCTTCGTAGCTTCCCGTTCAACCTTGAACTGGTAGCGCAGCGCTTGGGCCACCGTCGTGGGCACGAGGGCCAGAAACAGCTCGCGCTCCTTCTGCATGCCTTCGTCGAACGGCAGCGCGGATGCGGCCAGCGCGTCGAGCAGCGCGCCGTATGCTGGCTGCAGCTTTTGGCGGGCCGTGAGCTTTGCGCGTTGCGCGGCCACCGTTGCCTGGACTTCGGTGGCGTCGACCTCGCCATCCAGCGCCCGTGGGTAAGGAAGCCCCTTTTCAGCGAGCATCGTCGCGAGAGCGGCGGCTGCGCCAACCGTGTCCCCAGCCACGACGTCGTCGAACAGGCCCGACTTGGCGAGTTGGCGGGCGCTCTGGGGCTGCCCGCCGGACATCAGCGCATGGGCGGCAGCAATGCCCACCAGCCGGGGCAGCCGCTGGGTTGCACCCGAGCCGGGAATCAGGCCCAGGGTGATCTCCGGCAGACCGATCCGGGCCTTTTCCTGCGCGACGCGCCCATGGCAGCCCAGAGCGAGTTCAAGGCCACCGCCCAGGGCGACACCGGTGATGGCCGCCACGACGGGCTTGCTGCTCGCCTCGATGCGGGTGATGACCGTGCGCAAAATGGGGTCCTGCAGCTGGCGCGGCGTGCCGAACTCGGTGGCGTCCGCACCGGCGGAGAATGTCTTCTCATTGCCGGTCAGCACGATGCCGCGCACTGCGGAATCAGCCAACGCGGCATCGAGTTGCTGCACGATGCGTTCGCGCAGCGCGTGGCCCAGGCTGTTGACGGGCGGGTGGACCAGCGTGATGACGGCGATGCCGTTGCGGATGTCAAGCATGGTCAACCTCACGCGGCCTTCATCAGATGCTTGCCGACGACGAGCTGCTGGATCTGCGTGGTGCCCTCATACAGGCGCAGCAGGCGCACGTCGCGGTAGAAGCGCTCGACTGGGAACTCGTTGATGTAGCCCGAGCCGCCGTGGATCTGCACGCCGCGATCGGCCACGCGACCCACCATCTCGGTCGTGAACAGCTTGGTGCAGGAGGCTTGCATACTCACCTCCGGATCGCTGACGCCGGATGGCTTGGCGTCATAGCGGCGCGCAGTCCCCTGCACCAGCGCCCAGCCTGCCAGCAGCTCGGCCTGGCTGTCGGCCAGCATGGCCTGCACCAGTTGGAAGTCGCCAATGCGCTGGCCGAACTGCTTGCGCTGCTGCGCATAGGCCACGCTCTCTTGCAGAATGCGCTGCGCCATGCCGCACGCCAGGGCCGAGATATGCAGGCGGCCGCGGTCGAGCACCTTCATCGCCGTCTTGAAACCCTTGCCCGCCTCGCCACCGATGATGTTGGCGGCGGGAACGCGCACGCTGTCGAGGTTGACATCGCAGGTCCGCGTGCCTTTCTGCCCCATCTTCTTGTCGGGCTTGCCGAGCGTCAGGCCCGGCAGACCGGCCGGGACGATGAAGGCCGAGATGCCGCCCGCCCCCGCGCCGCCGGTGCGCGCCATCAGCGTGAAGGCGCCGGCGCGCGGCGCATTGGTGATGAAGCGCTTGGTGCCGCTGATGAGGTAATCGCTGCCGTCGGCCACGGCCTTCGTCTTCAGCGACGCCGCGTCCGATCCGGCGTCGGGTTCGGTCAACGCGAACGAGATGATCAACTCGCCACTGGCGATGCGCGGCAGGTATTCGGCCTTCTGTTCGGACGTGCCATCCATCAGGATGCCCTGCGAGCCGATGCCGATGTTCGTGCCCGCCACCGAGCGGAACGCGAGCGCCGTCTGGCCGAGTTCGTAGGCCACCTCGCACTCCTGGGCCATCGACAGCCCGATACCGCCGTACTCCTCGGGAATCGAGATACCGAACAGGCCGAGCTCCTTCATGTCGGCCACGATGTCGGCCGGCACTTCGTCGTGCTCCTCCAAATGGTTTTCGGCGGGCACCAGCCGCTCCCGGACGAAGCGTTGGACGCTGTCCTTGAGCAGTTGGAAAGTTTCCTGATCAAGCGCCATGGGAATCTCCTTTGAATGGGAGGGATTGTTTAATGATCGAATGAATTTGACAATTAGAAAGAGAGTGAACACTCTGTTCAATATTTTTTGACAGATCAACGGCAGCGCACTCACACTCTTCGTCGACATCGTGGAAGCGGGGAATCTCAGCCTGGCCGCGCGGAACATGAAGATGAGCCGGGCCAATATCAGCTATCACCTGACCCAGCTTGAAAAATCGGTCGGCATGCAGCTGATGCGGCGCACGACACGGCGGGTCGAGCTCACGGAGGTCGGCCAACGCCTCTACCACCATGGGTGTGTCATTCGCAATGAAGTGTTGGCGGCCAAGGAGTCGGTGGCCATGTTCGGCAAAGGCCTGTACGGCTCGGTCCGGCTCAGCCTGCCAACCGGCTTTGGGCACATAGTGATGTCCGGCTGGCTGATCGAGTTCAAGCGCCTATATCCCGACATCGCTCTCGATCTGCTGTTCGACAACCGTGTCGACGACCTCTTGCGCGAGGAAGTGGACGTGGCGATTCGGGTGATGTCCGACCCCCCGCAACAGATGGTGGCAATCGAGCTAGCGCAGGTGCGCTGCGTCACCTGTGCGTCGGTCGAGTACGCCTGCGGGCACGCCATGCCGTCGCGGCTGGAGGAACTTGGCGGTGTCCCTCTGATCACGTCGGCCGTGGCTGGACGCAATCTGAGGGTCTCGGCATACTTGGGCGAGGAACGGCGCGAACTGACCCTGCATCCGTAGAACAAAGGAAGAGTGTCACCGTTTCCGAAGGAATGTCGTCAATTCGCGCGGCAACGGCGCGGCAACCGGGCGTACCATCAAAAGAATCAAGGACTTACGCCCAGCGAACTAATATTGTCACCGGCTGAGGGTCGCGAAGTGTCAATCGAAGGCGTGCAAATGCCTGCACGGACCCGGAATGCTACGCCGGCTCCATCTGGCGAGCCGACATCGGAGAGCCGAAAGAGGTAAAGGTCCCTCTACCCATGGCTCCTGCATCCCAGGCCTTGCTCAAAGTACGAGCGCGCGAACGCTTTGCGTTGGTCCGGCCTCATGGGCCGTGGTCGGTCGGGTCGCCAGGCCCCGTTGCCATAGAATGCATGACAATGCGCGCAACGGTGTGGTGCCTCGAGAAGCTGCACATTCAGGCAATACGGCGCTTGATGTCCGCACTGCCTACATGCCGACTCCACAGGGCAACGATGCGCAGGACATCGACTCGCTGTCTCTAGTTGGTGCAAGAGGGAGTGGTACCCACGCACCATACAGAAATGGCAGTAGCGAAACACTTCGCTATAGCGTCGCTGATTGGTTTGCTCGATGAGTGCCATGTGCAGCGATTTGGTTGGCAAGCCCAGCGCTTCGTTCAGCCGAACGACATCGATGAATCCTCTCTGCGGCGGAAGGCTCTCGTAGGGATCGATGTCCAACCTTACCAACCGCATCACAGCGACGCCTGACAAGGCATTCGCCACTTTGAGTTTCCAGAGGATCGAGACGAGCGATTCCCGTGGATCGATCCACTTCTTGTCGAACACGTAGCCCAGCGCCGGAGTGAGCTTCGCCTCGTCGAGCGTGAGGATAGGGAAGCGGGCCACCTTAGAATGCCCTCACAAGGCAGCGGAGACGAGCACACGACCGATTGCATGGCGTGACTGGACGTAACCGGAATGCCGTACCGCGTGCGCCCATAGCGCTGGCTCGGGACAGTAGCCCGGGCAATCCCTGAGCTCGCTATCCTTTAGCAGGATCTCTACGGCACGGACAAACGACTCCATTGGGATCTCGAGAGCCCCAGGCAAGCTGGCCTTGTGGTGCGCCGTCTCGAACGCGTCCCACAGCGCGTCGGCATCGCTGACCAGTCGATAGCCAGCATCAAAGGCTTGCGGAACGTAAAATCGGGTAAAGCTCCATTCGCTACGCTCGGGATAAGCCGTCTCGTCATAGCCGCTCAAACACGTTGCCACGTCCTTCGCATTTCGTATGCCGTAGAAGGCCAATTCCTCGACCATCAGCCGCGCGACAATCTGAGTTTTCCCAGCCAACTGCATGGCCGTTTTCTGAGCGAGCAATTCCTGTTGCCCGACGAGGAAGGTGAACAACTTGATCTGCTGTCGATCCAGCGCATCGTGAACATCACGCAGCCATTCGTATTCATTGTCGTTGTAGCGCTGCGCCTCATCACAGAAAAGCAGAACCGTCCCACTTCCTGCCCGAGCGGCGGCCTCACGAATCCTCAGTGCGAGGCGCATACGTTTGGCCGGGTTGGCGCCAGCGTTAGGATCCGGGTCGCCAACCGCTTCAAGCAGGTTGGCGAAGAATGGTCCCTCGGCATGCCTCGGCTTGTGTTCGCATCGTGCGTGGTAGCTGGTCATCCGTGGGTGTTCGCGTGCCAACAGCAATCGCACGTACTCGATCGCCCGTGTCTTACCGATGCGCGACGGGCCGTAGATCAGGGCGCCCATAATTCTGTAGCGCAGACATCGAGTGACCAGTTCGTAGAGCTCTTCGATGGCCGGCGTGGCGATACGATAGTTGCCGGTGACCAAGGGGTGCAGCGATGGATCGATCGGACGCGGTATCTGAAGCGACATGATGACTCCCTCGCGGAGGACAGGGTTAAAAGACTTGGCCGGTACCGATAGACAGCTTCTTCGGTCGAGTCGGTGTTTTTTTCTGCTCGGAAGCCTTGTCTACTTTCTGCTCTGACGCGGCGTTCGTTGCGGTCTGCGCGGCGGATGCTCCCCGCCCCATCGCAGTTCGCGCCGTCGGCGCGGATGACAGAATCCGCTTTGCTTCCGCCAGTTCGGATGCCGCCTTCCGTGACTTCTTTGCCTGCGCCATCTTTCCGTCGACGTAGTCTCCGATGGGATCCGCATCAACGGGCCCACGCGACCGCTTCTTGTCTTTCTTCTCCTGATTGATTTGCTGGCGTAGTTTCAGGTTATGCCGTATCACGCCCCAAGCCCCTTGCGCCTCCAAGACCCCAAACTCAGCGCCGTCTGGTTGGAACGCGCGGACACAGCGAAGATCATCGGCATTCAGGTAAATAAGCAAGCTCTTGCCGATCAAATCCGTGCTGCACGCAAGGACGTTGCTTGTGTAGCGCACACCATACAAGTTGATGTGCGGTCGAACGCCCTGCTGGAGATATGCTCGTACGGTGCAACGCTTGGCCGATTGCATTAGACAAAGGGTACGGCGACGATGCTCGGGCAGCCATGTCACCAACTGTTCCTTGCCGCGAATGAAATACTCCATCGCTTCAAGCGGCGTGACATTGTTCAGGCCGGCATGCGGCGTGCCGTTGTAGCTCGCAATAGCGTATTCGACCAACTCCTCTAACTCGTCAAACGACACATACAAGCGTAGCTTTCCCTTCGGATCGGCCAGCGCGCGCCGCAAATCACGGGGATGCGAACCCGTGTAGCCAGGCAATCTGGAAGACAGCCTGCTCGCAATAGTCCCGAAGAAGCGTTCGATGTAGGGGCGATCATCGGGACTGTACTTCGGTCCTGTGTCTGCGCAACAGCCAACGAACTCACACAACGCGTCGAGCGTCTCCTTGGCGAGATTCGCCTTCGCGTTGTCCAGCTTCATCCATTCCCAGGTTGTATACGCCAGCTCTGGGAGGCGCTGTGAGGGAAAGCCGTCGTGCGGACCGTAGGCCAAGCCAGGAATCGTGAAGTCGCGCAGTCGATGCGGCTCCAAGGCCGACTCGATGGTCTTGATGACGTCGTAGCGGCTATACTCGCGGCCAATATGCGCAAGCCAAGAACGATCTGCTGATACTCGCAGGCTGTGTTAAAGCAGACACCTCCAAACACATAAGAGGATCTGGGCGATGATCGCAAGAAGAACCACCATCCGGCAACTACCGCTTACCGAGGTCGTTGACCGCGACACTCCCGGCGCGACGCCGGTTAGCATCACCACACCCGAGGGTGGCACCGTCTATCACACGGTCCCGCTCGCAGACCCCGCCACCGGCAAGCGGCGCGACGCACGACCGCAGTGGATCCCAAGCACCTTCCCTCTCTTTCCCGTTGTCCGACTTGCTGACGGCGCGCCGTGGGCTGAAGCGAACATCTGGCTCATCGATATGCTGGAGTCGAAGTCCTCGCCCAATATGCTGACGTTCGCCAGCATCGCTGACGATCTGGTGGCGTTCCGTCGTTACCTGGACGACGAGGATATCGACTGGCTAACGTTCCCCGCAAACAAGCGACAACGGCCGACCTACCGCTATAGCGCATCGATCAGGCTGGCCGTGCAGGCGGGCGAACTGTCTGCGGGTGTCGCGAAGCGTCGTATGGGTGCTATAGCCCGCTTCTATCGCTGGCTCATAACCGAAGCCGGCTTCAGGCCCGCGAACGCGCCGTGGGTTGAATCTGATCGCTTCATTGAGGTCAAGGACCAGAAGGGATTCAGCGGCGTGATCGAGGTCAAGACCACTGACCTGTCGATCCGCTGTCGCCGCGCGGAAGACCCGTGGGACGATCGCATTCAGGACGGCGGGCGCCTGCGCCCGCTCTCCTCTTCCGAGCAGTCGGTGTTGCTTGAATCGTTAGCCGCTCTCGGCAACATCGAGATGACGCTCGTTCATCTGTTCGCTTTGTTGACGGGCGCTCGCATCCAGACGGTATTGACCGTGCGCGCGAAACACGTAATGCGCAAGCCAGGCGAGTTTCACGGCGACGACATCCGTCTCGCCTGCGGGCCGGGTACGGGCATCGACACGAAGGGCGGTGTCAAGGGCGTGTTGCACCTGCCCCGGGGTTTCTACGAGCGGCTGTACATCTACGTGCACAGCGATCGTGCGCGCAAGCGTCGCCAACTGGCAGACGGCGGAGATGACCACGACCAGCCGCTCTTTCTGAGCCATCGCGGTGCGCCGCTCTACGATGATCTCGCATCGCGCGGCCCGGTCAGCACTGGCCCAAAGGTGCGCCGTCACGTCAAGACTGGACAGGCCGTGCGCCAGTTCATCAAGGACGAACTATTGCCCATGATGCGCGAGCGGCTCGGCAACCTCAGGTACGAGTTTAGCTTCCACGACCTGCGTGCAACCTTTGGGCTGAACATGGTCGACGCGATGACCGCGAATGAGACCAGGTACACACGGGCGCTCGATCAGTTGCGGCAGCTGATGTGGCACGCACGACTGTCCACCACCGAGGGCTACCTCAGCTACCGCGAGAACCGCAAGCTGTTCGACGCTGTGCAGGACAGCTGGGGCACACACCTGTCGACGCTGGTCACGCGCGCCCTAGACACCGGGGTGGCAGTATGAGCCGGGTGTACGAGGAAGTTCGCATGCCACTCGCGGTGGGCACGACGCTGCTGCATCCCGAGCGCGCGCTGCTAAAGTGGGAAGGAATTCGCACCCGTTCCGATATCGGGCAGATCTGCTACCTGACGCGTGACACGTCGAACACGCGGCACGCGCGGCACACGTTCGATCCCAGAAGCTTTAGCAGCGAACGCACTAAGGTTGTACGCCTGCTGGTGACGCAGCTTTCCGAGCGTTTGACCCTTGGCGCCTTGCGTCCGGAGACTATCTACGGTGCTCTGCGCGGCGTGCTTGACTTCGCCAACTGGGCCGACAGGCTGGGATTGCATCAGGTTCTCTGTGACGAGAATGCTACGGCGGAGGCAGTTCATCGCTTCTTTCGCGAAAAGCGTGAACAGGTCTCACTAGGCAAGCTGAACCACAATACCGTCGCGGGCATTCAGCCTAATCTGTTGTCGATGCTTCGTGAGTTCTTCAGAAACGACGACTTCTGCGCCGATGCGAGGGTGCTGCGCCAGCAATGGTATGCTAATGGAACGACAGTTGTGCCCGACGCCGAGGCACAAGCCGCCTTGCTCGCGTGGGCTGACGCGCTCTTCAGCAGCATCAGCACGCTGGTGCTCGACTTCAAGCCTTATCCGTTGCGCGTGACCACGGCGCGAGGTGAGAATCTTTGCCTCGTTCCGCACACACATGGCCGCAGAAAAGGGCACGACTCGTACGGCTTGCTTGGCTGGAATCTGGAGACGGGACAGCTGCGCACCCGGGAAGAGATCACGAGGCGCTTGGCCGAGGCTGGAGCTAACAATCCTCGCCATCGTTCGTGGGGCATCGCGTGGTTAACTGCCAAACATCTCGTGGCGGCCAACGAAGACGCACAGTCACCGATCCGTCGCTCGCACGCTTCGTTGGCGGCCTTTTGCTTCGCCACGCTGTTTCTGGCTGAAACGGGCGTCAGCCTCGCGCAGCTGCTGGCAATGAAATGGAGCCCGGAGCTCGCCGCGACCCTGCAGGATGCATCTGTTGTACGTCAGAAGTTTCGCGAGGTTAAGTACCGTGCAGGTGGAAGGGAAGTTGCGTTCACCGTCTCGCTGGCCTTCATGCCAAAGCTCAAGGCGTATCTGGCATTGCGCAGGTATCTTGTGCAGGACGAAGACTGTGACGCGTTGTTCGTCGTACTCGGGCATCATGCGCAGCTACGGCGGCTAACGGCTCTCTCAGCCCAGTTCCTTGATCGGCTTTATAGTCGGCTCGAGACGCTCGGGATTGTGCTGCCGCGCATCAGCGCTCGTCAGTGGCGTGCGGCGAAGCAGGATTGGGCGGTGAGCAATCACGGTCCTGTCGTTGCAGCCAGGCTGATGGGCCACTCCTTGGCCACGGCGCTGCGCTCGTACTCGAACGGCACGGACACCGCGCACAAGGCTGAGATGGGTGCATTCCTCGCTTCAGTCGAGAAGACGGTGCTGAAGGCTGGCAACGACCCGGCGGGCTCCATCAAGAGCGCGGTGGGCGTCTGCATCGAGTTCCACAAGCCCGCGCCGATCGCGGCTTCGGTCACCGTACTGCCTGACTGCCGCTCGACCGAAGGGTGTATCTTTTGCGATCAGTACCGCGTGCACGCTGACGCCGCCGACATCCGCAAGCTGCTGAGCTGCCGTCACTGCGTCAGGCTCGTAAGCGGGCGTGCTGACTCGTTCGAGCAGTACGAGAGCTCGTTCGGCGCGGTGCTGCGAAGGGTCGACTTCCTCCTGAATGAAATACGGAAGCGCGACGCCGCGCTGGTCGGTCAGATCGAGCACGACGTTGATATTGATGGAAACCTGGACGCTTTCTGGTCGACCAAGCTTGATCAGCTTTACGAATTGGGAGTGGCATGAACAATACGCTGATCGCGGCGCTCGCCGAGCGCCCAGACTGGTATCGGATCGAAGACGATGCGGTCGTGACACCCGACAAGGCCGGGAAAGCTGCTTCGCTGTTTGGTGACGACGCCTGGGACATCCGTGCATATACGATTGGATCGCGCCGCACCAGTATCCACTTTAGGGGTCATCCGCTTAACGACGCAGGCCGCACCCTTTCAGACGCGACTACACGTCAGTGGAAGCAGGTCATGTACTTTCTGATGCACGAAGCGAGCGAGACGGTACCTGCGTCCAGTACTCTTCAAGGTTGCTCAGTTTACCTGAAGGACTTTGCTTACTTTGCCGCCGAACGCCAGCTTACTCTTTATGAGGGGCTATCCAGCGTCGCCGTTGTTCTGGACTATGCGGCACAAGCCGGGATGGACATGAAGGCCCAACGCCTTCATTCGATTCTGGCGAAACTTTACCGAGTGGGCGCCGAGGCCACAGGGCTGCGCGTGCCATTGGCCCAACTGCATAAGCCCCTGCTCGAACGCTCCGCGCAACACGCCGGAAACTCCCAATACGCGGTCATCCCGACGCGGATTTACCAGCACTTCCTGTCGACCTGCGAGCATGATCTCGGGATCGCCGAGAGCGTCGCGAACGCGCTATCGGACTACCTCGCGCGCGCATACGCTGGCGAACGCCCTGACGTCTGTGCCTCACTGAAGACGGCTGCTGTCCACTTCGGGTGCACGGACTCCCCTTACGTCGTGATGTCGCTTGTGGCCTCGATCAGCGCGTTATGCCAGCTGGTCATCCTGTCGTTCACCGGCATGCGCGCGATGGAAGCAGAGAACCTGCCGTACGACTGTCTGAGGGAGACCCGGCTGGATGGTGTGATGCACTACGCCATCGAGGGCGTGACGACCAAGCTGTCCGGCGGGCGTCCCAAACGCGCATGCTGGGTGACGAGCCCGCTCGGTGCTCGCGCCGTCAGGCTCGCGCAACGGCTGTCGGGCGAAGCGCATCGTGCGCACGGCGCACCAGGCTACGCCGAATCGAAGGACGGTTCCCACCTGCTGTTCTGTCGGATGGGTCTGCATCTCAAGTACGTGGCAAACCGGGCGCCCACTACCATATATATCGAAGTCGAAGCTTTTCGTGAGCGCGTCTTCCCGACGATCACGGCCGAGGACATCGCTGAACTGAAGCGTGTCGACATGCACCGCGCATGGGAAGACGAACCGAAGTACGCGGTCGGGCAGCAGTGGCCGTTCACGCGTCATCAGCTTCGCCGCTCGCTCGCGCTGTATGCGCAACGCAGCGGCCTCGTCACGCTACCGACGCTCAAACGTCAGTTGCAGCACATCACGCAGGAAATGAGCATGTACTACGCTCGCGGCTCGGCGTTTGCGCAGGGCTTCATTGACACCGACAAGGCTCACTTCGCGAAAGAATGGGCCGAGGCACAGGGCCTGTCCGAGTACCTTGCGTACGCTGAGCAGGTGCTGTTCTCTGACGAGCGGCTGTTCGGGGGGCACGCAGCATGGACACAGAGCCGTGCCGTGCAGGCGTCGCCTGTGTCGGTCTACTCACGCGAGCAGACGGTGAGGATGTTCGGGAAGGGCGAACTGGCGTACCGTGAGACGGTGCTTGGCGGGTGCGCCAGCGTCGAGCCGTGCAAGTCGACGCCGCTCGATTGGATGCGTCTGGATTGCCTTGAATCGAACTGCCGTAACCTCGTGATCGTGCCGTCGAAGCTTCAGCGCGTGATCAAGGCACAGCGCACCACAGTCGAGAAGCTGCGCGCTGTCGATGAGGCGAGCGTCGAATGCCGCATCGAGGCACAGACGCTGCAACGACTTCTTGACGCGCAAGAGAAACTGATGAAACCGGAGGCCGCATGAGCGATGCCATGACCGACTACTACGCCGCCCTTGAGCGGCTGAAGAAGCGCAAGGGTGCGCGTATCAACAACGATACCGTGGCGATCGAGGCGGGCCGCAAGAAAGGCAGCATCAAGAAGTCGCGTCCTCAGTTTGCCGAGCTGATCGCAGCAATCGATGCGGCCAACGCCGTAACCGAGCGGCCAAAGCTCGAACTGACCGAACGTCTGAACCGAGCGAAGGGCAACGCGAAGGATCTGCAGGCACAGCTTGACGAGTCGCTGGCTCGCGAACTCGCCCTGCTGCGCCAGGTATTCAGCCTGCGCAAGGAGCTGGCCGCGCTGCGTGGCGGTAGTGTCCTGCCCTTGCAGTCGCGCTAGATCTCGAAATACGATATAGCAAACTTGTGGAGGAAGATGGACACGCGACGGACGTTGTGTCCACTTTTTCTCCCAATCTAATGGACGTCTCGCGGTCTGCCGATTCCAGTAATTTCAAGGCTCGGCCTGATGTCCATCTTTTTTCTCTTGCGCGTAGGCCAAGCCCAAGGTGAAAGCCCAGCACCGCACGCGTGCAGACGTCGATGATCGCAAGTAACCAAACGCGTTCGATCTCGAATTCATGCTCAAAGCCCAATGCATCGCGTACGACCACCTTGAGACGGATATCGAGTCGGTGACCGTCGAATTCTACGACCTGGTAGGGGCGCATGGCCGGCCGACTTTCCGCCTGATCGTAGTGCGGAAGCCCCTTCAGGTGCGTGGCGCCTGCCGCCCGTGCCGCGGTGCGGAAACTGCGCGACAACTCGTCTTTAAGGCGCGCGGATAGCGACCGAATGGCACCGCCTTCCGTATTGAAGGGGTAATCCACCGCCGTCAGGCCGAGGGACCGGCATTGCAACAGAAACTCCCCGTGCAGGGCATGCAGGCCGACCAAGCGCGTATGAAGTCGTCCATTGGTATGCACCTGTTTGAGCAACACGCGGCGCTGTTTTATTTTTAGGAGCAGCCATCCTGCCAGCGCCGGATAGCTTTCTAAGAAGAGCGCGAACGCGCCTGCTTTACCCCGTCCATCTTCGCTGGGCCGACCATTGACGGGACTTATGCGGACGTACTCATTGACCCGCACGTACCTCAGCAAGGCGCGGAATCCAAAGATGCGTCCGTCAGGATGCAGCGCCAAGCCTCGCTCGAGCCACCGATAGAGCTGTCGACGGTCCACGCCGGTTGCCTTCTCAATTTCCTTGACACTTTCGCCGCTCGCATAACGCTCGATGGCCTGCACTCTTACCTTCGTGACCTCTCGCACTTCGGCGTCAAGCTCCGTCCACGCTATGCTAGGCCACGCGTTCAAATCGAGGGATTGGAACTCAGGCTTTCGGCGCGGCATCATCAGGACTCCCTGACTGCAAACTTCGTCATCCACGACAATGCGTCGGTTCGCAGTTCCTCAGCATGCACGCGACCGGTATGCAGCAGATTGAAGATGGCGGCCCGCACGAGCACGGGGTCACCTTTCGAGAACTCTCGCTCGATGGCTGAAAGCGTCTTTCGACTGGCGACAAAGCGCTCGACCGCATCAAGCAAGGACACCGACACGAGACCTTGCGTGGCTATGATACTCGGCAGCATACGCAGCCAGTTTTCTATCCAGACGCGTGAAGCGGCGTGTTCGGCCGCGTCGACCAACCGGACATTGACCGTATCAGCGTTCAACTCGAGGCCCTCCTTCGCTTCTTCATCGATCACTGGATCCGGCAGGAGGATCAACTCTTGACGATCGGAGTACGAGACCAGGAAGTCTGCTAAGTGCCGCCTCTCTCGAAACTGAATGAATCCGGGGCGCTCACAAAAGTGGCCGATTGCCGGATCGGATTCGATCAAGACCCATTGATCGAGCGCACAGCGTCGGTAGAAAGTCAGCCGCCGCTTCAGCTTTGGACTGAATGCTTCGAAGCGGTGCGCACCGCGCGGGCGGACGAGCGCAACCGGCTCCGCTATATGCAGAGAATCTTCCATGAGATCAATGCCTTACGAGCGGGATTCGAAGTCTAGGACGCCAATTGACGAAATTAATCCGGACTAATGCGAATTGACGATTTTGCTTCGTGGGGAGTGCAAGCAATAGTGTCAATTCACCGGCCGGATTTCTATATTCGACGCGGGTTCCAGCTGGATTCCGGAGTGACAGACTTGCTCCGTTCTACGATGGAGGAACCTCGCCATCGAGGAGCCAAAGAGTGCGGACCACGAGCGGTTCGTGAAGGCGCTGTGCAAGATCGAACCCGTGGTGGGCGAGGTCCGCAGTCTCGCGCGGGAGTTTCTCGGACTCATGCACCGGCGAAGTGTGCTGCATTTCGATCGATGGTTGAAACGTTTGTCGTGCTGCGACGCTGAGGAAATGCCGCGGTGACCGCCTGGCTTGCCCGCTACGCAGACAGCACCGCGACGCTCACCACGTATCGCCGCGAGGTGGAGCGGCTGATCCTGTGGGCCGTGCTTCAGTTGGGCAAGCCCTTGTCCTCGCTGACCCATGAAGACCTGCTTGCCTACGAGCGCTTCCTCGCCGATCCGCAACCGGCCGCGCGCTGGGTGCTGACCGGGACCAAGAAGCTCGCGCGCAATCATCCGGACTGGCGCCCGTTTGCGGGGCCGCTGTCGCCCGGCAGCGTGCGCCAGGCGCTGGTGATCCTGAACGCCTTGTTCGCCTGGCTGACCGAGGCGGGCTACCTGGCCGGCAACCCGCTCGCCCTCGCCCGCCGCCGCCGCGCCCCCGCCCAGGCGCGCATCACCCGCTATCTGAGCCACGACCTGTGGGAGGTGGTCAAAAACACGGTCGCAGCAATGCCGGCCGAGACGGCGCGGGAACGCCTGCACGCGGCCCGTTGCCGCTGGGTGCTGACGGTGCTTTATCTGGGCGGCTTGCGCGCCGCCGAGCTGACGGCCACCCCCATGGGCGCGTTCTTCTGCCGGCGCGATGCCCAGGGCATCGAGCGCTGGTGGCTGGAGGTCACCGGCAAGGGCAACAAGACCCGGCTGGTGCCGGCGACCGACGAGTTGATTGCCGAGTTGGCGCGCTACCGCCGCGCCCACGAATTGCCGCCTACCCCGCAGTTCGGGGAGACGCGTCCGCTGGTGCTGCCGGTGATTGGAAAAGCGGGCAGCGAGAAACCGCTGTCACGCGGCGCGCTGCACCTGATCCTGAAAGAGGTGTTCGGCATGGCCGCGGCGCGCCTGCGTGCGCGCGGGCCGGAATGGGAGGCGCAAGCCGCGGTGCTGGCCAGTGCCTCGGCGCACTGGCTGCGCCACACCGCCGGCTCGCACATGACCGACCAACAGGTCGACCTGCGCTTTGTGCGCGACAACTTCGGGCACAGCTCGCTGTCGACGACGAGCGGCTATCTGCACAGCGAGGAGGATGCTCGCCATCAAGCCACGCAGGAGCGGCATCGGATCGGCTGGGGCAGCAAGAGGTAGACGCCCGTGGAAATTATTTCACCATCATGAAACTATAGTGGGCACCAACAGGCGCGCTATGATCACCCCCTATCATCTCACCGGCGTTGCAACCGGCCCGCCACACATGGGGATGCGCCATTTGTCGAACGACGCCCGCACTCCCCACCAGCCAAGGCACACCATCATGGATCTCGAACTCCGCAATCAACGGGTGCTCATCACCGGCGGCAGCCGCGGCATCGGCCTCGCTTGCGCGGTCGGCTTTCTGCGTGAGGGCGCGCGCGTGGCCATCGTTTCGCGCAGCGCAGAAAACTTGGCGAAGGCCTGCGCCAAGCTGGCCGAAGGCCAGGGCGAATTTGCCAAGGACGTGGTCGCGGTATCCGCCGATCTGACCCATATCGCCGAGGCCGCACGCGCGGTGGAAGAAGCGGTGGCAGGACTTGGCGGCATCGACATTCTGGTGACCTCGGCCGGCGCGGCCAAGCGCCGGCCGCCGGACGAGCTGACCCCACAACTGTGGCAGGAAGCCATGACCGCCAAGTACTTCAGCTACATCAATGTGATTGACCCGGTGGTCAAGCGCATGGCGCAGCAAGGGCGCGGCGCCATCGTCAACATCGTGGGCATGGGTGGCAAGATGGCCAACCCCGCCCACCTGGCGGGTGGCGCAGCTAACGCTGCATTGATGCTGGCCAGCGCCGGACTGGCCAATGCCTACGGCAAGCAGGGTGTGCGCGTCAACGCGGTCAATCCGTCGGCTACGCATACCGAGCGCTTGCAGCAGGGCATGGAAGTGGATGCGCGCATCGGCGGCATGACAGTGGAGCAGGCGCTGGCGCGCGCCAACGCGCGCACCGGCCTGGGCCGCCTGGCCACGCCGGAAGAGGTGGCGGACGCTGTGCTGTTCCTCGCCTCGCCACGGGCCAGCTATATTTCGGGCTCCATCCTGTCGATCGATGGCGCTACCACGCCGATGGTAGTCTGAGGTTGCCAGCCTATCGCGTAGGGGCGCATGGCCGCGCAGCGCGTGCGGGGGCGCGCGCCGGGATGGGAACCGCAAGCCGCGGTGCTGGCCAGCGCCTCAGCGCACTGGCTGCGCGCGACAACTTTGGGCACAGCCGACGACGAGCGGCTACTTGCACAGCGAAGAGGATGCGCGGCATGAAGCTACTCAGGAGCGGCATCGGATCGGCTGGGGCAGCAAGAAATAGCAGCCTGCGCCGAACCTTCACCATCGTGAAATTTCGGCGCCATCCCATTGATACAAGCTTCCGTTCAAGTTTTTGGTCGCATCAAGGCGATTAATTGCATTTTATAAGAGCTGCTTACGGAACATGAGGGGTAAGCGTCCAGTTCTTCCGCCTTGAATCGATCCACGGGATCCTGCATCGTCCCCACGATGGAGGATCGTGGGGACGATGGATCGAGTGTCGACAACTATCGAGCGGCCGCGCCGCAGAGAGTACAGCGCCGAGTTCAAGGCGACGGTACTGGAGCAAGCTCGCCAGCCTGGGGCATCGGTAGCCGGCGTGGCGCTCAGCCATGGGCTGCACCCGAACATGGTGCACAGATGGGTCAGAGAGGAACGTGAACGCCAGATGCGGGCAACGCAGCGCGAGGGCCGTGCGTTTATTCCACTGCATGTTCAGCCTTTGACACCAACCATGCAGCCGGCCTAGGCGGTCCCATGCGAGACGCCAGCTCCGGTAGCTCCCGACGCCATCCGCATCGAGATCCAGCGCCCAGGCGGCACGCTGGTTGTGCACTGGCCTCTGTCAGCGGCACAGCAATGTGCCCAACTGCTTCGGGACTGGCTGCGATGATCCGCATCGACGCGCTGTGGTTGGCCGTCGAGCCCATCGACATGCGTGCCGGCACCGAGCGGCTGCTGGCGCGCGTGGTACAGGTCTTCGGCGCAGCCCAGTCTCATCACGCCTACCTGTTTGCGAACGCCCGCCACACCCGCGTCAAGCTATTGATACATGACGGCTTTGGCGTGTGGTGCGCCGCTCGCCGCCTCAACCAGGGACGATTTGTCTGGCCTGCGGTACAGGCCGGCGCCACCGGCGCACAACTGACGCAGGCGCAGTTCGACGCCCTGGTCCTCGGCCTGCCTTGGCAGCGCCTGGAGGACCTGCGCGCCATTACGCGGATATGAGGATGATCACGGCGCGTTGACAGCATAAATCCGGATGGTGGTAGTGCCCGGTGGCTGGCACGATGGCTCCATGCTGAACCTGCGCCAACTACAAGATCAAGGCCTTCAGGACCTCGCGCCCGAGGACGTGCTGGCATTGGCGCAGCAGATGCTCGCACACATTCAGCAGCAGGAACGCGAGATCAAGCTCAAGGACGTCAAGATCGAGAAGATCACCTTCGAGCTGGCGCGACTCAAGGCCTGGAAGTTCGGGGCCAAGACCGAGGCGATGAGCGCTGAGCAGCGCCGGCTGTTCGAGGAGTCCCTGGCCGAGGACGAGGCCAGTCTGCAAGCGCAGTTACAGCAGGCCAAGGGCGAGCCCTCTGTTGAAGACAACACCAGGTCCACGCGCAAGCCCCGTCGCCAGCCACTGCCGGCCCACCTGCGCCGAGTCGAGCATCACCACGAACCCGAGGATACTCACTGCCCAACACCGGGCTGTGGACGGACCATGGTACGCGTGGGTGAGGACGTCAGCGAGAAGCTGGATATCGTGCCGGCGGAGTTCTTCGTGCACCGCCACATCTATGGCAAGTGGGCCTGCCGCTGCTGCCAACGCCTGGTGCAGGAACCCGTCGAACCCCAGATCATCGACGGTGGGCTGCCTGCAGCCGGGCTGGTGGCGCACACGCTGATCAGCCGCTTCGTCGACCATCGGCCTTACTACCGGCAGGAGACGATCAACGCCCGTTCGGGCGTACACACGCCGCGCTCAACACTGGCTGCCTGGTCCGGGCGTGCTGGTGCGGCGCTTGAACCGCTCTATGAAGCGCACAAGCGCTTCGTACTTGCAGCAAGGGGGCTGCACGCCGACGAGACGCCGGTGGCATTGCTCGACCCGGGAGCCGGCAAGACCAAGCGAGCGTACGTCTGGGCCTACTCGCGCGGCGCCTTCGATCCACTGCCTGGCGTGATCTACGACTTCTGTATTGGCCGAGGCGCGCAGTACCCGATTGCCTTCCTGGGAGGTGCTAGCGAAGACCGCAACGAGCGATGTTGGCAAGGTACCTTGGTGCGCGACGAATACGCTGCCTATGACAGCGTGTTGCAAGCCAGCCCCGGTCGCGTAGCGGCGGGATGTCTTGCTCATGCCCGACGTCGGTACGACGAACTGCTGCGGAACCAGGGCAACAGCACGGTCGCCCCAGAGGCGCTGCGTCGCATCGCGCAGATCTACCGTCTTGAGCGCGAGCTCGCCACGCTGAGCAGCGAGCAACGTCAGGCCAGGAGGCACAGCGACGCCAAGCCGCTGTGGGAGCAACTGCATGCCTGGCTGCAACTGGAGCGGTCACGTGTGCCTGAGGGCAGCATCACAGCCAAGGCGCTCGACTACAGCCTCAAGAACTGGCCGACGCTGACGCACCACCTCCTCGATGGAGAGGTCAGTGTGGACAACAACAGCCTAGAAAATCTGATCCGCCCCTGGGCCCTAGGAAGGCGCTCGTGGTTGTTCGCTGGCAGCGAACTGGCCGGTCAGCGCGCCGCGGTCGTGATGAGCCTGGTGCAATCAGCCAGGCTGCAAGGGCACGATCCATGGGCCTACATCACCGATGTGCTGACCCGCCTGCCCACCCATCTGAACAGCCGCATCGACGAGCTGCTTCCCCACAACTGGCGTCCCGCACGCTGAGCGCGTCTGCTCAATCACGCGACAAGTGCGGATCTGACCCAATAGGACTGGGGTCATAGAGTCGCTTTTACAGCAGGTACTCCAGCGCCCGGATGCCGGCGCCCGCTTGTCATTGCGATTCGTCTCGATTTGCCTCGACCAGCCCACGCGTGTAAGGACCGCCGGGCAGCCGTCAAAAAAGCGCTGTGCAGACACGGCATCGAAAGACTCCAGAAGAGACCGAACACTACGGTCCTGGACGCGACCTCCGTAGTCTCTACTGGGGCCAGGCCCCAACACCTTGACTGCTCTCGGGAGAGCTAGCGTTCTCTTCGCTGCGTCGGACCCGTCGCGATGAAAGGATGCTTAGAAAGCGGTGAAGCCCGTCAATGCGGATATCTCGCGCGTTGTCCGCAAGACCGGTATCAGGACAGGTGGAGGTTGATCGGTGCGAGTTTAACTTGATAGGACTGGGTGAACGATGACCTCATGTCCACGCGTCGCGGGCGCTCAAAGTGAGCGCTCATCTCATGGAAGAGCGCGCATCATGTTTGTTGAGGAAGCACAACAGCGCTAGGCCGGTCAATGCCGCTGCTGCTTCGATTCCAAGCAACATTCGAACGAGATCATTTGGCCAACCGTCAGCGGAAATGCTGACCAGCCGCCCGAGCACCAGGCCGCTGGTGAACACGACGTTGATCCACATCGCGGGCTTTCGCCACGCCTTCGAGAGTAGACCCAGGGCCAGCAACAGACTGATACCGAGATGCATGCCACCGTAGTTGGCACGGATCTCATTGAAGGCATTCACCGAATGGGGTTGCATATCGAGGCCCGCCATTGCCGTAACGGGGTCGTGAAACGTATGCAAGCCAATTAGCAGGAAAGCCAGTGCCGAAACGGCCAGGTATATTTGAGAGAGGCGATGCATGAGTTGGCTCTCAGGTAGCGGATGTTGACGGAGTGGGTGTCGACTCACTGCCGGTCGGCTCGTTCCTGTCCACCGTCCATGTGTGGATGGGTTCATGACCACGGCGCACCCATTCCGGCGGCCGCCACAGGTGTTGCAGTCGCTGCCACACGGGCCCCGGTGACATCACGTCACGCCACATGTCGACAAACTCGTGGAGATTCAGCACCAGGATATTGTAGGACTTAATCTGTTGGGTGATGCCGTATTGCACCGTCTCCCGTTCTTCTTCGAAAGTGCCAAACATGCGATCGAAAATGATCAACATGCCACCGTAGTTCTTGTCGATATATTGGTCGTTTCGGCCATGATGGGCACGGTGATGGGACGGTGTATTGAAGATGTACTCAATCCAGCCAGGAAGGCGGCGGATCAGTTCGGTATGAATGAAATACTGATAGGACAGATTCACGGCCAGGATGAGTGCGACTGCGGCCGGCGGCACACCGAGGAGCACGGGAGGAAGGAAAAAGATGAAACTCCCAGCGACCACATTGAGCATCGATTGTCGTGCCGCCGTAGTGAAGTTCATGCTCTCGCCGGTATGATGAACGACGTGCGCCGCCCAAAACCAGCGGATTCGATGGCTGGCGCGATGAAACCAGTAGTAGCAGAACTCGACCGACAGAATGATTGGGAGAATGGTCCAACCGTCCACCGGGATATCAAACAAACGTTTTGAATATACCCACGCATAGATGGATCCTGTCACAAGAGCCACTCCCAGGGGCTCCATGATCTGGTAAGTGGTGCCCAATGCGATGTTCGCCCACACCTCCTTCCAGTTCAGTGTCGATTCGGCTCTACGCCTTCGATTGATCAGGGTCTCGAGACTGAATGCAATGATGAAGAGAGGAACCATGCTGAGCATGAACGCCTGCTTCCAATCCACGGACTTCCCAAATATGGAATGCAGCCAGTTCATCATATCGGACGGCAATTTAGACTCCTGTTCGCTTGGCTTGCCGACAGTTTGATCAAACTGGTGACCCTCCGCATTGACAGTCCTCGACACTTTCTTGACACTTCGCGACATTGTTCATTGTCATCCCATGTCCGCGCCCACCGCTTACTACGCCAGCACCTACGTGAACCTGCTTTTCGACTACTTGCAGGACCAAGGGCTGGATGCCGTGCATGTGCTGGGGGAATCCAGCCCTAATTGCCAGGAAGTGCGACTCTACGCGCTCGATCACTGGCGGCGTTTGCTTGAGCGTGCCGCCGAGGTTTGCAATGATCCGCTCCTCGGATTGCACGTTGGCCAGCGCATTGCGCCTGCGCATCTCGGCGTGCTTGGATACGCACTTGGGGCTTGCCCTGACGTCGGGGCTGTCTTGCAACGCTGGCAACAGTACGACCGTGTGGTTGCAAACGTAACGCCGGCGGAGCTAAGAACCGAAGGTAAGTCCGTCGTGATGACGTGGCCCCGTTCGACGGAACCAACGGGGCCGCTCGTTGACGAAACGGCCTTGGCTGCGATGACCCGTTTCACGCGAGCCATGACAGATGGTGATGTGAGGCTGGAGGAGGTGTGCTTTGTTAACGCAACACCTCAAGACACCACCCCTTATCTTGCATACTTCGGCTGCCCGGTGAAGTTCGACCAACCGGAGACGAGTCTGCGCTTCCCCGCCGACCTTTTGCAGGCGCCTCTGCGTCAACCTGATGAAGCGCTACTGCGAATCATGGAGCTTCAGGTACAGGCTGTGTTGGGTGCCATGCCGAAGATGGATGACATGGAACATGCCATCAGGCAAGCGGTAGCCGGGCTCGCGCGTCAAGGCGAAGTGAGCCTTGAAACAGTGGCTTCCTCCATGCACATGACCCCCCGCACGTTGCAGCGGCGACTCGACAAACTGGGTCTGAAATTTCGCGAGCTACGTGACGACACGAGACGCCGGATTGCAGAGAATTACCTAAAAGATCCACGGCTTTCGCTCGCTGAGGTGGCCTGGATACTTGGGTACTCGGAGCACAGTGCATTTACTCGCGCATTCCGGAGATGGACATCGCAGAGCCCGCAAGCCTGGCGCCGCGAAATGGATGCGTGATCCGCTACGGGCAACAACGCAGTCGCCCATGTGATTGCAGCGCTGAAGGTTTTAGGCTGGCCTCCTGGGCCCAAGTCCCAAGCTCTCGCACCGGGTTGCATGGCCTTCCATCGCCGCTACGGCGGAGTAAGCGACCCGCCCTGGCCCGTCGCCTCACGTGGCGGAGAAGCTGTTGAGCTTCTACCCGACTCATCTTTGAGACGACGGGAAAGCAGGTACTTCCATGCCGTCTACTTACTGCGAATCACCTCGGTGATTGGCTCGAAATAGCAACCATATTTGACATCGCCTACCGTGTCACTCATTTGCATCTCCGCTGTGTTGACGCGAGCCTGGATCCCATCTGTGACGACCTGCGGGTCAGCGGCTTCGCAGTTATAGAGTGCCAGGTACTGCCACGGATGAGGCCCCGCTTTTCGCTGCTGCTCCGTGCGACTGAAGCGCTGTGCACTCACCACGCCCGGTACACGCAACACGTCTGGAAGGTGCTGCTCGGTATACCAGCGATTGAACTCTTCTTCACGCCCCGGAACCGCGTTCGTGAGTACCAAATAGGTGAACTTGACCATTCTTATCTCCTTAAGGTTATTGAAGTACAGGGAATGTCCAGCGGCCGATGCCCTGTGACGCGCCCGTGATGGGTATGTGTTGACTGGCGAGTCCCTTGTTCACGTGGTCCTCTTTGCTGGAACCCGCGCTTTGGCATTCCGGCGGTTTCGGCGCTTGAGAGAAAGGGTGTGGCCCAACGCTTCCATCAAACGACGCAAGCCCGTAGACGTTCCCGTTCGATGCTGGGAAATCTATGCTGCAACCTTTCGTCCCCGTGTAAGGGGACAACCGGGAAGAAGGCGACGGAGCAAGCTCCAATCGCCAGTGAACAGAGTTCTCCGAAAACTTCAACGAGCGGATGTGCGTGAATTTCGTATCAAGTCTGCGGCCTTCTCTGCCATGGCCATAATGGGAAGGTTCGTGTTCCCACTGATGATCGTGGGCATCACAGATCCATCAATTACTCTCAAATTCTCAACCCCGCGAACTTTCAACTCCTCATCAACAACAGCGTTGTCGTCGACTCCCATGCGACACGTGCCAACCGGGTGATAGATGGTTTCCGCATGCGAGCGTATCCATGCCTTACGGGCTGCACCGGTGGAGAAAGCATCGATGTCGAGCCTTCGTTTGATGTACTTCCGGAGCGCCGGCTGGTCGACAATCTCGCACGTGCGTTCCACGCCGCGCACCAAACTCTCCAGGTCAGACTCGTCTGAGAGGAAGCGAGGGTCGATTCGGGGAGAAGCGGACGGATCTGAGGAACGCAGTCGCAGCACGCCTCTACTTTTTGGACGCAGCTGGCATACGCGGACTGCAAATCCGTGGGGAACTTTTTCGTTCGGCGGTGGATTACGCATCGCAATGATCAGATGGGCCTGCCACTCAGGCAGATCCGGATTTCCGCCGGAGCTGTAGAATGCTCCTGCCTCAACGCCTTGAGAGGAAGCCGGCCCGCCTCCTGAAAGAAGATAGCGAGCTCCTGCCATTCCGCCTCTTACCAGGCCGATATAGGGCGTAAGCGTATTGGGCTGCGACGCTTCTAAGCGAATCGCGCAATCAAGATGGTCCTGAAGGTTCTCACCGACGCCTTGCAGATCGACCACGGGAGCGATACCAATCGACTGCAGATGTTTGGCCGGTCCGATCCCCGACAGCATCAGGAGTTGCGGTGAGGCAATGGCTCCTGCTGTCAGAATCACTTCCCGGTCCGCGCGAAGCTCCACCTCCTCCCATCCATCCTCAATCACTACGCCTTGCGCTCGCTTTCCAGCAAGGAGAATCCTGCGGACTTTACAGTTCGCCATTAATGTCAGATTGGATCGGTTACCTGCTCGATCCAGGTAACGATAAGCGCCGGATCGCTTTCCCTCGGCAATCGTAAGCTCGTAGAATCCTGCGCCTACCTGCGACGCGCCATTGAATCCGTTGTTCTCGGGCATACCGGCAGATACTGCGCTCTCTATGAACGAAGTCGATATGGCGTTTTGCTGCGTGCCGTATGACAGGCGAATCGGACCCGCGTACCCGCGATCGTCATTCCTCGCCTTCGTTACCAGTGATGCATCCTCAATCTTTCGAAAATAAGGACGAAGGGATTCATAGTCCCAGCCCGACAGGCCCTGAGATGCCCAGTTGTCGTAATCGGATCGGTTCCCCCGGATAGCAATCATGGAATTGATCGAGGATGAACCGCCCACCACCTTGCCCCGGGGTATATAAATATTCCGATTGTCCAGCTGTGTCTGGGGCTCCGTCCAATAGCGCCAGTTGAATTTTTGACTCTTATAGAGAACCCGGATCCCTGCCGGCATCTGAACAAAGATGGATGACGCGGGAGCGCCCGCCTCTATCAGCAGTACCTTGACGCTGGGATCTTCACTCAGCCGAGAAGCGAGAACACACCCTGCCGAGCCGGCGCCGATAACAATGTAGTCGTATGTAGCGGTTTTCATAATCAGGAGATCACTCAACGCGAGCCGATGCCTTGAGCGCCATGCGCACGCGGCGAATGTGCTCGTCCGACTGTCCGAGCTCGTCAATCGGTACTCGTGACGTTTCAGGAGACGCCAAGATGGCAAAAATAGACAACACCGCGCCTCCCATCATGAAATAGGCGGGTGATGAAGGGTTTCCGGTCAGCTTCGTCAGAGAAGCGCTGATTAAAGGAGCGGTGCCGCCAAATAGCACCATGGCCATGTTGTAGCCTATCGACATGGCGCTGTAGCGTGTGCGTGTCGGAAACAGCTCCGTCATCATGCAGAACGGCGCGCTGCCATACATCCCTATCAGTACACCGACGCTAGCCATCGTGGCAATTACCACCTCTGGTGTCGAGCCCACGACGATCCGGAACAAAGGAAGCGCAACGACGAGGTATGCCAATGCCGCCGTAAAGGCGACGGGTCGTCGACCCACGCGGTCGGATAGCGCTGCAGCGAATGGGATCACAATCACTGAACCCAGAAAGGCCAGGCCGGACGCCGCTAGAGCTTGCCCGCTACTCAACCGACCAGTTGACACGAGATATGACGGGAGATACGCCAGGATCAAGTAGTAAGGGATGCCGTGTGAGATCGCTACGCCAAGACATTTGACAATGCTTCGCCAGTCGTCACGAAGGGCCTCCCGCAATGGTGCTTGTGCCGCGCCCTCGCGTTCCAAGTGCAACCGGAATGCCGGTGTTTCCTCGATGCGCAGCCGCAGCCAGAACGCACCCAACCCAATCGGGCCAGCGATCAGGAAGGGCAATCGCCAGGCCCATGCCTCAACTGCCGTCTGACCAAAAATGCTGGTGATCGCCAGAACAAGACCGGATCCGCTCAACGCACCAATTCCAGCCGACATACCAAAGAACCCGATCACAACGCCACGCCGGCGTGTCGGGGCGTACTCGGCAAGGAATGCGAGTGCTCCACCTGCTTCGCCTCCCGCGGAAAATCCCTGAATCATGCGTAGGGCTACCAGCAGCAAAGGAGCGGCGATGCCAATCGCCTCGTATCCCGGTAGGACACCGACCAACACCGTCGAAACGCTGATCAAACCAACGACAATCGCGAGCGTATCGCGCCGTCCAAGCCGGTCTCCCAGCGATCCAAAAAACAGAGCGCCGAGTGGTCGGGTAACGAATGCGACGGAGAATGCCGCGAAAGCCGCTATCAGGCTAACGATCGGGTCGCTGCTTGGGAAGAACACCTTCGCCAGGGTGGCGGATAGATAGCCATACAACGAGTAGTCAAACCACTCCAGCATGTTTCCCACGGCGGCACCGGAGATCGGCTTGAGAACATCCCGGACCCGCTGGGGGGTGGGGGTCGAACCTCTTCGGGGATGATGTTGCATTGATTTTGTCTCCACTTCTATAAGCAATGTTTGAAAAACCGAAGCGCGCTTACTCTTATTTGTCGTAAATATTAGGTAGCCTACCTATTACAATCAAATAGGCGTTTACCCTCCCATCAACGAAGTCAGGTGGCTGATTTTGAGCCGCAAATGGCACTTTTACACTTTATCTTGACAGACCATCGTGGCGACCTATGCTCCATGTAATCGATTGCATCGTGGAATGGGCTATGCGCCGATGCGAACGAGTGTTGAAAGACCTGCTTTTTTCTTGCGGTGGCCCCCCTAACTAAAGTCGATCACCCCGGAGGTAGCTATGTCACTGATGGCAGCGGTACGCGAGGCGTTCAATCAATGGGAGCGCTTTCGATTCATGTCGATGTTCGAGTACCTCAGTGCCGAGTTAGGGGAGAGCTGGAGCCTATTTATTTGATTTGTAGGCTGCCAAAGCGAGGTCGCTTCGGCTTTCTCGCTTGCCTTCTTGCACCGGCTTCACTGTCCCCCCGCGCCTCTTTAACAACGCGTCGTGAGGCTGCCCCCTTGGTCAGCGAGTGGTGGCGATCGCACACTTCTAACCCCACGTCCATGCGGGTGTTTTTTCACGCCTATGCATAGGTAAGAACCGAAGCCCTGCGATCCCGACCTCACGGAAGGTCCCGGCGTCAAAGGTGGCCTCCAGCAGGTCCCAAGCGGGCCTCCGGCCGCGCCTCACTCGGTACCGACCTCTGTCGTCAGCCAGCCCGGCCGGACCGCATATCTACCCTGGGACGAGCTATAACAACCAGAAGGCAAACAGTCCTCGCGCATACCCAGTGGGTCACCGGCGGCATATCTTGACCACTGAAATCGGCGGTCGCCCGCCTTCAGGCCAACTGGGCTCCCCCAGTCTAGCCACGCCCTCCTCTCCCACCCCTGGTCCCGCTCGAGATTTGTGACGCGAGGTCAATCCTCTGCACCGATTAGGGTAAACCCCTTTTGCACATAGTAGGTAGGCTACCTAATATGTACTCACAATTTCCCATCGGAGACATATTCATGACCGCCCCCCAAACCCCCACGCAGTCGACTGGCTGCCCGTTTCACGCGGCCTCACCTGCGCAGTCCACGTGTCCGATGCACGCTGGCGGGGACAGCGGCATCCCCGACTTTCCGCCCGAACGGGTCGATCCTTTGTCGCCGCCGCCGGTGTACTTCCAGATGCAGCAAGGAAGCGGCTTGGGGCAAGCTAGGCTCTGGGACGGAAAGATCGCCTGGCTGATTACGCGCTATGACGACGTCCGCTCGGTCCTGTCTGACCCTCGCTTTAGTTCTGACATTACGAATCCCGGCTATCCCACTGTCAGTGCTGCAATGAAAGTTGCCCGGGGTAGTAACCGGACCTTCATCACCATGGATGCACCCAAGCATGCAGAGCATCGGCGCATGCTGACAGGTGAATTCTCGATCCGCAAAATCGAGGCCCTTCGCCCGCGGATTCAGGCGATCGTAGACAAGCTGCTGGACGACTTCGCAACAAAGCCTCAACCCTCCGACCTGGTTAGCGCCTTTACGTTGGCTACGCCGGCATTGGCGATCTCAGAGTTGCTTGGCGTTCCGTACGAAGACCATGACTTCTTTCAGGAACTGGCGATGGTCCTGACGTCGAGTAGTGCGACGCTTGAGGAGGCCATCGCCGCAAATCATGAGTTGTGCGAGGTGTACCTGAAGGGCCTGGTGGCGAAGAGATCGGAGAACCCCGGGGAAGATATCCTCAGCCGCCTCATCGTCAATCACGTACGAAAGGGCGATATCACCGAAACGGACGTTGTTTCCCTTGCAAGGCTCTTGCTGATTGCCGGCCACGAGACCACGGCGAATACGACCGCAATGGGAGTGCTTTTCCTCCTGCAACGACCGGATATCTGGAATGAGCTTCGACAAGACACAAGCCTCGTTCCAAATGCGGTGGAAGAAATTCTGCGCTATCTGGATGTCACACATTCAGGAAAGCGTCGTGTCGCGACCGAGGACATTGTCGTGAACGGACAAATGATCCAGGCGGGCGACCCCGTTGTAGTGCTGAGTGTCTCGGCCAATCGCGACAGCTCGAAATTTGAAGATCCGAATGTGTTCGACCTTCGCCGAGATTCAAGGACGCAGGTCTCGTTCGGATACGGCCCGCATCAGTGCATCGGTCAACCCCTCGCACGGCTCGAAATGCAGATCATGTTCACCGCCTTGCTGGAGCGGTTTCCGAACCTCGAGCTTGCTGTTCCCGTGGAAAGCCTTGAGTTCAAGGGCGATTCACTCATGTATGGCGTCAAGGAACTCCCTGTTCGCTGGTAATCCCGACTTAAATGAGAAGCATCATGAAAATCACAATCTACCCCGAAAAGTGCTGCGGTTCTGGTCAATGTGTCGTCAACGCGCCGGATCTGTTCGACCAAAAGGACAATGGCATCGTCATTCTCTTGAACGCAGAGCCGTCGGCTGACCAATTCGAATCAGCACGCCTGGCGGCTGGCATCTGCCCAGCGCTCGCCATCGAGATTCACGAGGATCAGTGATGAACTCCCCCGAGCACATCGTCGTTGCCGGCGCCTCGGCCGCCGGCATCACGGCAGCACGAGCGCTGCGCGCACAGGGCTGGGGAGGGCGGCTCACGCTGATTGGAAAGGAAGGCGGCATGCCCTATGACCGCCCTCCTCTTTCAAAGCGGCTGATGGCAGGAGAATGTCCGGTAGAGGCGCTCAACCTTGTGTCCGAAGACGGCATGAAGGCGCTGAACCTGCACTACCTGGACGGGACATCGGCCACCGGCCTCGATACGGACGCCAGTTCACTGCAACTCAGCAACGGCTCCACACTTCAATATGATCGCTTGCTGATCGCCACGGGCGCGGACGCTCGAGTGATTCCCAACCTCAGCCAGGCGGCGAACTGCTACAGCCTGCGCAACTTAAACGACGCGCTGGCGATTCGGGAACATCTGACTGCCGGAAAGCGGGTACTAGTAGTCGGCGCGGGCTTCATCGGCACAGAGTTAGCGGCGATTGCAAAGACCAGCGGCTGTGAGGTGACCGTCATCGACAAGTCGAAAGTTCCTCTCGGGGCGCGAGTCGGGGATATCGTTGGGAAGCGGATCGAAAAACTCCATGAAGCCAACGGCGTGGTTTTCCACAACGACTGCGAACTCAGGGAGGTGAAATGGCGTGACCGCACCATTACCGAAGTCCGCTTGGACACTGGGGTTGTGATTGCTTGCGACGTAATTGTTGTGGCTATCGGCGCAGTTCCCAGCGTGCAGTGGTGCAGCGGATTAAACATCCGCAGCGGCGTAGTCTGCAATGAATACTGTGAAGCAGCCCCGAACGTATATGCCGCCGGCGATGCTGCAGAGTGGTTTCACAAAGGCTACGGCGAGCACATGCGTATTGAACACCGGACGAATGCAAGCGAACAGGCGATGGCCGCGGCAAAGAACATGCTCGGCTCTCGCGTTGAATACGCTCCGCTGCCGTTCTTCTGGTCGGATCAGTACCAGGTCCAAATCCACAGCTACGGACGCATCGGCCCTCAATACACCGTTGAAGTTGTCGAAGGGGATCAACTGAAAGACGACTCCTGCATCTTTCGCTACTACCAGGGAGACGTTTTGATGGGCGTTCTTAGTTGGAACGCCAGTAGAAAAGCGCGTGAGCACATCAAGCCGTTGAAGGAGGAGTGGACGAAGAGCCACGCTCCAGCTGCGGTAGCAGGTTAAGGCTGTATTTCATAATAAAAGAGGAGACAACATGACAAAACCCGCTTCGGCTATCCGCAGAGCAGTCCTACTCTGCTCCCTGGCCCTGCCCTCCATCCTGTACGCCCAGCAATCTGGCCCGTTGCCGGTCCGGCTCTTTGTTGGCTACGGACCGGGCGGTGGCACCGACGTAGTTGCACGCGCAGTTGGCGAAGAGCTGGCAAAAATCTGGAATCGGCCCGTAATCGTCGAAAATCGGCCAGGCGCAAACGGGGCGATCGCCAGCAAGGCTGTCGCGCGAGCTGAACCGGACGGTTCGATCCTTCTGGTCATGCCCCCGTCCACGTTGATCATCGACGCAAACTTGCGCCCCACTGTTGCTGTCGATCCCACCAAGGAACTCACCCTTGTGAGCGGGCTAGCCGCAACCCCACTCGTTGTGGTGACCCCGGCTTCCGCGCCATACAACAACCTCGCTGACCTCATTAAGGCAGCTCGTGCGGCCAACGGGAAGTTCACGTACGGATGGGCCAACTTGGGCATGCGTGTCGGTATGGAGGAGTTCGCGCAAAAGACCGGGGTAAAGATGACCCCAGTCGGCTACAAGAGTGCTGGGCAAAGTGTCCCCGCTATCGTTTCAGGCGAGATCGATATGCTCATGATCGATATGGCACCGATCGCGCAACTCGTTAAGGCTGGAAAAGTGAAGGCCTTTGCCGTGTCGACGCCAGAACGCTCGCCTATGCTGCCAAACGTCCCTACATTCAAGGAAGCGGGGATTGACGTCCAGCTTACGGGAACCATCGCCCTGTATGCGCCTGCCAAGATGCCCCAGAACGCAATCAAAAAAATGCAGAGCGATGTCGCTACGATTTTGAAGAACGGCGAGCTTCGCACGCGGATGCAAGGCACTGGAATGGAAGTCATTACGCAGTCCCCGGAGGATTTCGAGGGCTACCTTAAGCAGCGCAAGAAGAGCATTGATGCAGTAATTAAGGTCGGTGATTTTAAGCTCGAATAGATCGACCTCCGTCACAAGCACAGAATTTCGTAGCTAACCTCTTAGTCATTGGAGTACACGCTGTGTATCCAGAATTATCCCTTTACATCAATGGCGAATTTCTCGGCATTGAAGGCCGGCGACACCAGGACGTAGTCAACCCTGCGACGGAGGAGGTCGTTGGGCGACTGCCGCTCGCCACCCGCGAGGACCTCGACACCGCCGTCGAGGCGGCTCATCGAGCTTTCCTGACGTGGCGCGACTCATCGCCTTTGGAACGCAGTGCAATCTTGCGTAAAGTTGCGGAGCTCGCCCGTCAAAGGGCGCCGGAAATCGGCCGCAACATGACCATTGACCAGGGGAAGCCTCTGCACGAAGCCGTGGGCGAAGTAACGGTTTGTGCAGAGCATGCGGACTGGCATGCAGAAGAGGCTCGGCGGATCTACGGCCGCGTGATCCCCAGCCGCAACCCTAACGTCCGCCAGCTCGTGCTACGTCAGCCGGTCGGAGTCTGCGCAGCCTTCACCCCTTGGAATTTTCCCTTCAATCAGGCGATCCGGAAAATCTCTGCCGCGCTTGGCGCAGGCTGTACGATCATTCTGAAGGGACCAGAAGAGACGCCGAGTGCCGTGCTGGCGATCGCTCAACTGTTCCATGATGCGGGCCTTCCTCCTGGTTGCTTAAACATTGTATTTGGCGTCCCGGCGGAGGTGTCAGCACACCTCATTGCATCTCCGCTGGTCCAGAAGATCTCCTTTACGGGGTCCACTGCTGTTGGCAAACAACTAGCAGCTCTCGCAGGATTCCATATGAAGCGAATCACTATGGAGCTTGGTGGTCACTCCCCTGCAATCGTCTTCGACGATGCGGATGTCGATACCGCCGCCGAGATGCTTGCAAACTACAAGCTGCGAAACGCTGGTCAGGTATGCGTCTCGCCCTCCCGCTTCTTCGTCCAGCGCGGGGCTTACGATAGGTTCCTCAGGCGTTTTACGGACGTCATTGGCGCAGTGCGGGTCGGCAACGGTATAGACAGCTCGACACAGATGGGACCGCTCGCAAACCAACGCCGTGTTGCTGCAATGGAAGGGTTGATTGCCGACTCCAAAGCGCGCGGCGGAAAGGTTGTCGTGGGAGGGACCAGGTGCAGCGACACAGGACATTTCTTCGCGCCCAGCGTCGTTATAGACATTTCAGACGACTCCATGCTCATGACTTGCGAGCCATTCGGCCCTGTCGCCCCGGTTGTAGCATTCGACGATCTGGATGAGGTGCTGGCACGGGCGAACAAACTGACTTACGGCCTGTCGTCTTACGTGTTTACCGAGTCAGCGAAGACAGCGCATGCTGTCTCTACCCGCCTTGAGGCCGGCATGGTCAACATCAACCACTTTGGAAGCGCTCTCGCCGAAACACCGTTTGGAGGCATTAAAGATAGCGGTATCGGGAGTGAGGGTGGGACCGAGACGTTCGACGGCTATCTCGTCACGAAATTTGTAACTCAAGTGTAGATCGGGGGCCGCAAAGGGCGATACGTCGCCCTTTCCCCCGAAGCTACGTTCCCAGTCAGGTTTTGGCGCCTAAGTGAGTGTTAGGCGCCTTTTTTATTAGCGTATAGGTCGCGGCAGTGCGGCCCATATTGGGCGATGCGGTTGCTCTCGGCGACTCTGACAACTCCCTGCATGGCTCCGCAGTTGCAGCGCAAGCGCGGCCGGCTAGCGATAAGCCTTCTCGAATCGTGTCGTCTTCCAGGAAGATTTCGTTGGTATTACTCGTGGTCCAGCCACGGTTCTCTTTTGAACATCTTATCGATGATGGGGAACATCGCGATCACCGTCTGCAACTCCTCGGGCGTCAATCCCTCCATGCGCTTGCCCAGTGCCGCCGTCCGCTGTGCGGCCAATTTGCCGGCCACAGCCCGGCCTTCATCAGTAATCTGAATCATGTTGTTGTACGAGCCGACGGGTGCGGAGCGCGCGATTAACTCGGCGTCGACCATCCGCCCGACAATCTGCGTCATCGTAGGCAATCTGACGCCTTCATTCCTGGCCAGATCGCTAACTCGCATCGGCCCTCTTACGAGCAATGCACTAAGAACAGCGCTCTGCGCGGGGGGCACGTGCGCCGCTCTCATTTCCCGCCGCAGCGCTACAACGATCCGCATCAAGCGGGGTCTAAGTTCGTCCGCAAGCATTTCAACCGTAGGTTCTGTCATGTCTACAAAAAGGGGGCAATCACTGAGCAGATGATATAACGATTCAGTGAAGAATGATCGCGCGAAGTACCTGGAGGCACCGAGTCGATATGGTCCGACTGGTGAGGGTAGCGACCACGCAGACAGCGGCGGCGCGTGAAGGGGTTCTGTGCCTGTGGCCGGGTAGCAACTCAAGGCCGGGCCTTGTCGCGTTCGTTCGCGATGGCCGGAGCACCAATCTTGATGGAGAGGGATGACGAGACGAGGCGCTGGCTGGCGCTCTCGTCTCAAGGCGTCGACGCTTGATCCGCCGACGCGCGGAGCTTGCTAACTCAGCTTGACCAGGTCCTTCTTGTACGTCTTCGCCTTGTTAATGTAGTCGTCAGCGTTCTTCTCGATCGCAGCTTTGACTTCCTCCGTTAGTTCACGTACCTGCTTTGCAGGTGTGCCCATGACCAAGCTTCCTGCCGGGAAGTTCTTGCGCTCGCCGATCAAGGATCCGGCCCCCACGAGGCATTGTTGTCCGAGTTCGGATCCATTCAGGATCACAGCCTGAATGCCGACCAGACTACGTGCTCCGACCTTGCAACCGTGAAGCATCGCCTGGTGTCCAATGGAGACCATCTCGCCTACCTCGACGGGAAAGCCAGGATCGGTGTGCAACACAGCCCCCTCCTGGACGTTCACGCCTCGCCTAATCGTGATCTTTTCATTGTCGCCGCGGATCACAGCGCCGGGCCAGATGGACACGTCTTCGGCGATTTCCACGTCGCCGATGATTACCGCATGCTCGGATACATACGAGCTCGGATGAATTGTCGGTTCTTTCTCTCCAATTCGATAGATCGCCACAAAATGCTCCTCTTATCTTGATGTGACTAACTTTTCGCCGACCGCGTTACTTGCAGGAGGCGAAACACTACTGCATGGGCCGCTCTCGCAGCCCGTGCCGACTTCGACGCCGTTTCTTGCCCTGCCGCTAGATAAATACTTGTTCCTCTGGTTGGACTGCCGGCTCGATTGCATCATCCAGTACCTCGATCCAGTGCTTTACTGGCGTGGGCGTTCCACTTTGCAAATGCTGGATGCAACCGATGTTCGCGGACACGATGCAGTCAGGTTGCTTCTCGCTCAGATGCTCGATCTTGCGGTCTCTGAGCTGGAGTGAAATTTCGGGCTGCAGAACGGAGTAGGTGCCGGCTGAGCCGCAACAAAGGTGACTCTCCACGCTGGCACGATGAACGGAAAAGCCCAACTGTCCCAGATGCTCCTCCACCACTCCCCGCAGCTTCTGGCCGTGTTGCAGCGTGCACGGCGGATGGAACGCCAAGGCCGGCTTGTCGCACGCTTTGACTTTGCCGCGCAGTCTTGGCAGAAGTTCAGGAAGCAATTCGCTCAGGTCGCGGGTCAACTCGCTAACCCGAGCTGCCTTCTCGGCGTACTCCGCGTCATGCTTTAGCAAGTCGGCGTAGTCCTTCACGGTCGCGCCGCAGCCGGACGCGTTCATGACAATTGCCTCGACTTCACCGCTGGAAATCGCCGGCCACCAGGCGTCGATGTTTCTGCGCATATCATCGAGGCCGCCCTTGTGATCTCCGGTGTGCAGCCGGATCGCGCCACAGCAACCGGCTCGAGGAACACTTACAACCTGAAAGTCGGCTGCATCGAGTACCCGCGCGGTCGCAGAATTGATGTTCGGCATCATCGCCGGCTGCACACAACCTTCGAGCATGAGCACTTTCCTGGCGTGGCGGCGCGTTGGGCGCTGACCCGCAGGTCTGCTCGGCGTAAGCTTGTTGGCGAGCTTGGAAGGAAGTAGCGGCCGAACCATTCGGCCAATCTTCATGGCCGGCAAGAACAATGGCGAAGTTAGCCCCTCACGCAGCAGCCAACGCACCGCGCGGTCTTTTGGCGGACGAGGAATTCGCTCATCGACTAGCTTCCGCCCAATGTGAACTAGCTTGCCGTACTCGACACCGCTGGGACAGGTGCTTTCACAGTTCCGGCACGTCAAGCAGCGGTCTAGATTCTGTTGGGTGCTTGCTGTGACCTCTTCCCCCTCAAGCAACTGCTTCATCAAGTAGATGCGTCCCCGGGGTCCGTTACGTTCATCGCCCAGAAGCAGGTAAGTCGGACACGTTGCCGTACAAAAGCCGCAATGCACGCACTTGCGCAGAATCTCTTCGGCCTCCGCCCCTTCTGGAGTGTTGGCAAACTCATGACTTAGTTTTGTCTGCATATGGAGCCCCTTACAGGCCGGGGTAGAGCCGACCAACATTGAAGATGCCATCGGGATCAAACGCTTGCTTGAGATTGCGATGAATCTCGAAGAGCGCATCGCTCGGTGGCGTGAACACGCCGCTCCTATGATGCGGATCCCTGAACAGCGTGGCGTGACCACCAAGCGATGACGCCATTTCCCGAACGTCCTCGATGGGATCGTCGGTGTATAGCCATCTCAATGCACCACCCCATTCAATAAGCTGATTCGCGGCCAAGAAGGGTTGGGAGACTGCCGGAACGGAAACACGCCAGAGAGGCGCGTCGCTCTGTGAAAAGAAGTCGTGGCGGTGGTCGCGGACGGCATCCCACCAGGACAACGCTTCGTCTGGTTCCAGCTCAGTCCCGCCCAAACGCTTTCTGGCTTCCGTGACAGCAGAGGCTGCACCACTCAGTCGGAGGAACAGCTTTCCGTCGTGCCAGGCACTCGCATTGACTGGCAATGCTTGCCGAGTCAGCCCGTTTAAGAGAGACAACGCCCCTGCTTCGTCGCGTTCGATGACCAGGGTGATCCTCGATGAATGAATGGGCAGAACCTTCAGCGAGACCTCACAGATAACACCGAGTATTCCCATTGAGCCGGCCAGGAGACGCGAAACGTCATAACCGGCAACGTTCTTCATCACTTGCCCGCCGAATGTCAGAAGCTCGCCTTTGCCGTTAATCATGGTCGCGCCGAGAACGAAGTCCCGAATGGACCCTACCCCGACGCGTGCTGGCCCGCTCAGACCTGCCGCGACCGCTCCTCCGACAGTACTTCCTTTAGCAAAGCGTGGCGGCTCAAAGGCAAGGTACTGATTGTGCTCGGCCAGCACGGCCTCAAGTTCTTCTAGCGGTGTGCCTGCACGAGCGGTGACAACCAGCTCAGACGGTTCATAGCTGCAAATTCCGCTGAGGCGCCGGACATCACACGGTTCACCCGACGGCTCTTCACCGTAGAAGCATTTCGTACCGCCGCCAACGATGTTGAGAGAGGTCTTCGTTTTTCTTGCATGCAGGACTGTCTCAATCAGATGAGACACTTCCGTGGGGATCGTCGTCATTCTAGAACCTCGGGATTTCTGGATGCGGCAGCATCCCACGCCGAACAGTCATGCGACCATATTCGGCACATCGATGCAGCGTCGGAATTACCTTCCCAGGATTCAAGAGCGATTGCGGATCGAATGCACGTTTCAGCGCAAACATTTGTTCTCGCTCTGCGCCTGAGAACTGAACGCACATTGAGTTCAGCTTCTCCACGCCCACACCGTGCTCTCCGGTCACCGTCCCGCCAAGCGTGACGCTTGTTTCCAGAATCTCTGCGCCGAATTGCTCCGCCTGGTGCAGTTCTTCGGGATTGTTGGCGTCGAAAAGGATCAGCGGATGTAGATTCCCGTCGCCGGCGTGGAACACGTTCACGCAGCGAAGCCCATAGCGCACCTCCATCTCGCTGATTGCTCGAAGGATCGCAGCGAGACTCTTGCGAGGAATCGTGGAATCCATGCACAGGTAATCCGGGCTCATGCGCCCCGTCGCGGGAAATGCATTCTTTCGCCCGCTCCAGAAACGAAGACGCTGCGCCTCGTCCTGACTTGCTTCAAGACGAGTGGCCCCGCTGGCGGTGAGGACGGCATTCATCTTCACAATCTCGTCCTCGACCTCCAACGCCGTCCCATCACTCTCGCACAATAGGATTGCGGCCGCGTCCAGGTCATAGCCAGCATGCACGAAGTCCTCTACGGCGGCGGTCATCGGCTTGTCCATCAGTTCCAGGCCGGCTGGGATGATGCCGGCCGCGATGACGTTGGCTACGGCGTCACCAGCGGCTTCGACGGTGTCGAAGCTTGCAACGATGCATCGCGCAAGTTCTGGCTTAGGAATTAACTTGACGGTGACTTCCAATGTCACTGCGAGCATCCCTTCACTGCCTACAACGACGCCGAGCAAATCGAGCCCAGGGACATCAAGGGCTTCCGATCCAAACTCTATCGCCTCGCCCTGAATGGTGTATCCCCGTACTTTCATTACGTTCTGCAACGTGAGTCCGTACTTGAGGCAATGGACGCCTCCGGAATTCTCGGCCACGTTTCCACCGATCGTGCAGGCAATCTGGCTGGACGGATCGGGGGCGTAGTACAGCCCATACGTAGCGGCTGCCTCACTGATTGCGGCGTTGCGTACACCGCATTGGACCACTGCGGTACAACTCACAGGATCTACCCTGACGATCCGGTTAAAACGAGCGAGCGAAAGGAGCACGCCCATCTCATGTGGGAGCGCACCGCCTGACAATCCCGTGCCTGCGCCCCGAGCCACGACGGGCGCACCGAGCGTCTTGCACGTTCGCAGAATGGCAACAACCTGCTCTTCTGTTTCGGGAAGCACCACGACGAGCGGCTGCGCCCGATAGGCCGTAAGGCCATCGCATTCAAATGGCTGGGTGTCCTCGCGCTGCGACAGGATAAGGTCCCTAGGCAGCACGCCTTCTAGCGCGGAAACCACTTCCGCACGCCGGGCTTCCCTCCGCTCAGCGTCAGTAGGATGTGCCAACCAGCCGTCACGCGTCGCATTCATGACTTTGCCCTCCTGGTGCGATGAAGCTGCGTCGTGCTGTGCCGGTCTATTGGATAATCAGTGCGGAGCGACGGCGCGACCGTAGCGAGCCGGCGAACCGCGCAATCAGCCTGGACGGATGCTGCAGCTCCAAGGCGGAGCGTTGCTTCCGGGCGCTGAGGCTCAAACGTTGAGCGATGAATGCGATGCATTGTGTGGGGAGGTTCTAATACACTTCTGTCAAAGGCGTCGACGAGACGCCATGACTTGACTGTAGACAATCACGCGATATAGCAGGTTGAGAGTTATTTGCGGTTGAGTTGCAGAAAACTTGATTGCCGTGTTTGGGCCGCTCAACTTAGCGAGTCGGTGAGCCACTCCATAAAGGCGGCGCACTCCCATCTCTCCAGGGCCCCAGGTTCCCAGCATAAGTAGTGCGCCATCTGTGAAGGCACGGATCGATCCGATATGCGGATGAGTCGCCCCCCCTCTAGCCATGACTGCGCCATACGGGTCCTCACTAGTGCCACGCCGAACCCGCACGCGGCTGCGTCATAGAGAAGCCCTAGATCGTTGAATTGAGCGCCCACATGCGGCTCCGTTCTCGTCAATCCACATGCGGAGAACCATGTCGTCCAAGGCTCAAGCGGGCTACGTATCAGACGCGCCTGGTCGATTTCACCCGCCATTTCGAAGCCTTCGAAGGGGCCGAACTCGTTGAGATAGGTAGGGCTGCAAGCCGGCGCCACCTCCTCCGAGAGAACGACGCGATGATCGACGTCCGCATATCCGCCCGCGCCGTACCGGATTTCCAAATCGGATGGCTCGGCTGTGACGTCCAGGAATGGGATGGAGACCTGCAAGATAAGGTCGATGTCCGGATACTTGTTGCGGAACAGTTCCAGTTTGGGCATCAGGAACTGCCTGGAGAAAGTTGGGGTCACCGCGACCCGCAGTCGCGTGGAAGAGGCTTTTCCATTTTTGACCGGCATCTGCTGTAGCGCAGCGAGGCCGCTTCGGACATTCGCCAGGTACGCTGCACCATGTGCAGAAAGCGTGAAGTCACTCCGCCCGAAGAGTTCAACACCGAGGTGAGATTCAAGCTGGCGGATTCGATGACTCACGGCGCTGGTTGTTACACACAACTCGTCGGCGGCACGTGTGGCGCTCCGAAGCCTTGCAACCGTCTCGAAGGTGACAAGACATTGAATGGGCGGGATGTGTTGCAGGGCCATATCTTCTCTCCGTTTGGTGGGCTACCCAGGGCGGATATGCCGCATGTCATCGCTTGAGGCCTAGGGAGCGGCCACACTTCTTGCTGCTCTGTCGCTCGAGCACCATGCCAACGCTGCAACGAGCAAGCGCCCCCAGATTGCTTGCTCAGGATCGACTCACTGGGTCCTCAGGCAAGGACGTACCTGACGCCCTGCAAGGGAAGACCACCAAGTAAGTCGCTCTCCAACCCACAGTGACCTCGCCGCGGGAAGGTCTCTTAGCGATCCGACCTCTTCGTCGACTCCTGCTCCAACCCATGGCCGCGACTGCGTTAACTGCTTGACATTATGCCGCACCAATCTAAACTTATGTAATCGATTGCACGCAGTGCTGTTTTCGCCTCATCACCGTACTGGCATTGGTTATTTACAGTCTCTGACGCAGGTTACCGTAACGTATGTAATCGATTACCACATCACACAGGAGGCAACAATGCAGGAACGTCGTCGTAAGTTTTACGGGTGGGGCTATGAGGGTGACACCGTCACGCCGGACGAAATCCGGGAGTTCGAGGCAGCGTGGACACGCTTGCTGGGTGTCGAGCACTTCGAAGCGACACCTTTTCCGACGCCCGAAGAAATTTCGCTGCGCAAACCTCGCGT
The DNA here is from genome assembly GCF_058787975.1 of Cupriavidus sp. FW305-26. Taxonomy (NCBI): domain Bacteria; kingdom Pseudomonadati; phylum Pseudomonadota; class Betaproteobacteria; order Burkholderiales; family Burkholderiaceae; genus Cupriavidus; species Cupriavidus sp. FW305-26. The sequence goes on along the minus strand of NZ_JBYTAH010000003.1, from coordinate 5,732 downwards.
ACAGCTGCCCGCGTCGCTTCGCGAAATCTGCACAAGCGATCATTACGACCGCCTGTATCACACCTACGGCGCGGGCACCATGGATGTTGCGCGCGCAATGCGCCGGGAATTTTCCAACCCGCCGGACGTCATCGCCTACCCGCGCACTGAGCAGGACATCGTGGACCTGTTCGACTGGTGCGGGCGCCAGAACGTTGCTGCAGTTCCGTACGGCGGCGGCACCAGCGTCGTGGCCGGCGTGAATCCGCCCGAGCACGATCGTTACCGTGGCGTGGTGTCCATCGACATGAAGCACTTCAACAAAGTGCTGGAGGTAGACCAAACATCGCAGGCCGCGCGCATTCAAGCGGGCGTCCTTGGCCCGGAGCTGGAACGACAGCTCAAGCCCACCGGCCTGACCATGCGATTCTTCCTGCAAGCGTGGGAGTTCTCGTCACTGGGGGGTTGGATCGCAACGCGAGCAGCAGGCCACTTTGCGACCGCGTTCACTCAGATCGACGACCACGTCGAGAGCATGCGAGTGGTAACGCCCCAGGGTGCCATTGAATCCCGACGTTTCCCGGTATCGGGTTCGGGACCCAATCCGGATCGACTTTTCCTCGGCTCCGAAGGCGCACTGGGCATCATTACCGAGGCGTGGGTCAAGCTTCACCGCCGGCCGGTCTTCCGCAAGCAGGTGACCGTACGTTTCCGTGACTATGCGCGCGCTGTCGAGGCCACACGGGTACTGTCTCAATCTGGACTGAACCCTGCCAATGCCCGCCTTGTGGAACGCGAAGAAGCCTTGTACACGGGTTCGAGCGACGGCAGCTATGACATTCTCGTGCTGGGATTCGAGTCCGCCGACCACCCGGTCGAGGCACGCCTGAAGCGAGCACTGGAAATTTGCGCGGAGTGCGGCGGCGAATGGGACGATGATCCGGTCAGCGGAAACCAAGGTGGTGCGGACGCTGCGACATCGAGCTGGCGAAACAAGTTCCTGCGCGGCCCATACCTGCGCGAGTACGCCATTGCTCGCGGCGTCATGCGCGAGACCATGGAAACCGCGTGCACGTGGGACAAGTTCGCCGCTCTTCACGCGCACGTCAAGGCAGAAACGCATCGGGCCATTCGCGAAGTTACCGGCCGCCCGGGTTCGGTGACTTGCCGCTTTACCCACCTCTACCCTGATGGCCCTGCGCCATATTTCACGTGGTTTGCCTATGGCGATAAGGCTCGATTGCCCGAGCAGTTCCAAGCGATCAAACGCATTGGAGAGCAAGCCATGGTGGACGCAGGCGGTACGGTGACCCACCACCATGCGCTTGGTCGGGACCATCGCCCTTGGTACGACAAGGAACGGCCGGAGCTGTTCTGCACCGCGCTAAAGGCCGCCAAGCAGGCCTTTGATCCGCACCAGGTCTTGAACCCTGGCGTGCTGTTCGACCCGAGCTAATTAGTTAGAAACTCAAAAAAGAGGAGTAGGAGATATGGCAGGCCCCCTTGCAGGTATCAAGGTCCTAGACTTGAGCCGGATCCTTGCTGGACCCTGGAGCACGCAACTATTGTCCGACCTGGGCGCTGACGTGATGAAGGTTGAGCGTCCCGGCACCGGCGATGACACGCGAGCTTGGGGCCCGCCTTTCCTTACTCGTGAGGATGGCACGACGACGGAAGAGTCGGCGTACTTCCTTTGCGCCAATCGCGGGAAGCGTTCGATCACTCTGGATGTCAGCAGCAAGGTCGGTCAGGATTTGCTGCACGAGCTAGTCAAAGATTGCGACGTCTTCGTTGAGAACTACAAGTTCGGCGATATGCAACGTTACGGGTTGGACTTCAAGACCCTGAGTGAGATCAATCCTCGGCTCGTCTACTGCTCCATCACCGGCTTCGGGCAGACGGGCCCATACCGCAAGCGGGCTGGATACGATTTCGTGGTGCAAGCCATGGGCGGGCTGATGAGCATCACAGGCGAGCGCGACGGCGTCCCCGGTGGCGGCCCGCAAAAATGCGGGGTGCCCATATCGGACTTGATGACTGGCATGTATGCAAGCGTTGCAATTGTCAGCGCGCTATTTGAGCGAGTCGGCAGTGGCCGCGGGCAGTACGTCGATATGAGCCTGCTGGATACGCAGGTGGCGTGGCTGGCAAACCAGGCCTCGAACTATTTGGTGGGCGGGAGCCACCCGCGTCGTTGGGGCAACGCGCACCCCAATCTCGCACCCTATCAGTCATTCCCTGCAAGCGATGGCTCTCTGATCGTAGCAGTCGGTAATGACCGGCAGTTCCGAGCCATGTGCGAAGCGCTGGGTTTAATCAATCTTCCGGATGATGACCGCTATCGACGCAATGCGGATCGTCTAAAGAACCGTGAAAGTCTTGTGGAGGTGCTCTCGGCTCGCTTTGAAGAAGAAGAGAGAGACACGTGGCTCAAACTGCTGGAATCGGTCGGCGTACCTTGTGGCCCGATCCAGAGCATTCCAGAAGCACTGGAGGATCCCCATATCCGGGCGCGTGAAATGGTTTTCTCTTTGCCCCACAGCAGCGGTGCAAGCGCGCCCCAGGTTGCGAACCCTATCAAGTTCTCTCGCAGCAGTATCGACTACCTTCGCGCGCCCCCAGCGCTGGGCGAACACACTGAAACCATCCTGAAAAATGAGCTCGGGAAGTCTGTGGAGCAAATTGAGGCAATGCGCCGCGATGGGACGATCTGACGTGTAATCCGCCCGACCACAGTGATCACCATAAAGATCACGTTCAAAGGAGACAGACATGCATCGATTGCTACGAATTGCGGGGGCATTAGCCGTTTGCGGAGTGACACTGACCATCGGTCTGGCCGCCGCCCACGCTAAGGAATGGCCGGTCCAGCCGATTCGGGTCGTTCTTCCCTATCCCCCTGGCGGCGCCTCAGACGTGACCGCCAGGCTCCTAAGCGCTAAGCTTAGCCAGGCATGGGGAGAGTCTGTTGTTGTGGAGAACCGGCCTGGCGCAAACGGCATCATCGCTAATGAAGCCGTTGCGAAGGCGCAGCCTGACGGCTACACCGTGCTGATGGCCAACCTTGGGCCGAATGCCATCAACCCGGCCGTATACGGGAGACTTCCTTATGACACGCTGAAAGACTTTACGCCAGTTGTCTTGGTGACAAAGGTGCCGCTCATTATCGTCACGGCAGCAAATTCGCCGGTGAAGGACCTGCGCCAACTGGTCTCATTAGCAAAGGCCAAGCCAGGACAGATTACCTTTGGATCTGCAGGCAACGGTTCGGGCAGCCATCTGGCCGGGGAACTCCTTAGTACCATGGCTGGCGTCAAGATGAACCACGTTCCCTATAAGGGAGACGCGCCTTCGCTCACAGACGTGCTCGGTCAGCAGATCAATGTTGCCCTTCCCACCGCGCTTGCTGGAATGCCACATGTCAAGAGTGGAAAACTCAGGGCTCTTGCGGTCACGAGCAAGACTCGATTGCCGGCACTGCCCGATGTGCCGACGGTAGATGAAGCGCTCGGGATAAGCGGATACGAAGCCGTTTCTTGGGGTGGATTTATGGTGCCGACCGGGACCTCACCAGCCATCGTTGCTAAGATGAACAGCCAGTTCAACAAAGCCCTTCAGGATCCGGAGGTCCGCGACAAGCTGATGGCTCAAGGCGCGCAGATCGCAGGCGGCACCCCGGAAGCATTCGATGCGTTTCTGCGCACCGAAGTTACGAAATGGAAGCGCGTGGCTGATTCAGCAAAGGTCCGGCTCGACTAGCCCTCACCGGGAATGCCGGTCCGTCGTCGGGATACCCCCCGACGACGGAAACTGCCTGTGGACTACCAAGGTCGTTACAATGACGGCAGTCGGCCGATATCCCAGGCTGAAGATAACCGCTGATCCGATATGGTGAATGTCAAGCAAGTCGCCCTCCTCGCCGGCGTTTCCTCGGCAACAGTCTCCCGTGCACTGACATCGCCGGATCGGCTGCGACCTGACACGCTGGAGCGCGTGCAGAACGCCATCGCAAGCCTCAACTACGTCCCGTCTTCCTCGGCTCGGGACCTGCGTCAAGGGCGCACGCGATCGGTCGGCATCATTGCGCCGACACTGATGAACGAGCTTTACGCGAAAGCGGTCGATACCTTAGAGGCGCAGCTCGATCGGCTCGGATACACCGTTTTATTGACGTGCCACCGGGACGACAGTGAGACAGAACTACGCTGCGCGCGCGCGCTTTTGGAGCGCAGAGTCGACGGAATCGCCATTATCGGGTCACAGCATCACCCTGACGTCTTCTCGCTAATCCACAAGCATGCCATTCCGTATGTCCTAATGTGGGCCGTCGATCGTGAGGGTATGCATCCCACGGTGGGATATGACAATCGCTTGGCGATGCGCAGGTTGACGAGCTATTTGGTCAAACAGGGACATCGAAAGTTTGCCGTCCTCCCAGGGCCACTAGAGACTCAATTTCTCTCCTCTCAACGACTTCTGGGCATCCAAGACGTCCTCAGTGAGAACGGCATTTCGATACCCGACGACCGCATTCTCCCGACACCGTACGAAGCATCTGCCGTCCGGCAAGCGGTTCGGACCTGTCTCGAGCGTAATGACTCGCTGCCGCATCAGGAACAGCCGACTGCCCTGATATGCATCAATGACTTCGTTGCTGTGGCAGCGATCGCGGAGTGCCGCACATTGGGACTATCGGTTCCGAGCGACATCTCAGTTTCAGGCTTCGGCGACTGGCAGATGGCGGAACTGATGACGCCCGCACTCACGACCGTACACTCGAATCCCGTTCTGATTGGCGAACTTACTTCTCGTAACCTGGTTGATCAGATTGAAGGCGGGTCCAAACGCAATCAGACCGAGTTCGAGCCTGACCTTGTAGTTCGCGAAAGTACGGCGCCGCCCCGATAGTTGGTGAGCCAAACTACGTTTTGTCGCTACGGACGGAACTCAGCCGTCGCTCTAGCTAGGCCCTCACCGGGCACAAAGCGGTCGAAGCATACGTTGTCCAGCTATTAAATGAAGCGCTGCAGACAACGTTCTGAGGGAATTCTTCAGTCATGCGGGGCGCCTAATGGATATCAGTCTCTGCTCCATCCTGATGTCCGCTTAGGGTGGGTCGGTAAGCGCCGGTCATGCCACTGACCTTTGATTGAGGCGTCAGGGTACCGCCGTTGCCAACTAAGTCGAACGTGTCCCAAAAAGCGGACACATTCGTCCCCTCCGGCGCGAGCCAGAAGCGTCACCGCACGAAAAGGGAGTTCGAACCTATTTCGGCCACCCCGCTTTGGCTGCCGCCGCATCCAGCGCACGAGAAAATCGCCCGATGTCTTCCGGCCGGAACTCGGCCAGAAACAGTTCTTTGACCGCCGCCTCGTAGATGCCCCACATCTTCTTGCGCAAGGCCTTACCTTGCCGTGTGACGGACACGAACGCGGCGCGGCCGTCTTCCTCTGACCGGATACGGGTCACCAGTTCTTCACGCTCCAGCCGGTCAATCAGGCGAGTCAGGTTGTACCGCTCGATGGCAAGCACATCGGCCAGCTCATGCATCCGGCGGCTTTCCTCCGGCCCGCTTTCAATCCCCCACAGCACGTCGTACCACGCGTAGACTGGCAGTCCAGCCTCGGCAAGACGCCGATCCACCTCACGTATCAAGGCCCGGTGCGACCGTACAAAGAGATATGCTCGGAAGTGGTGTACGGGGGATTGAGGTGGGAGATTGAAGGCGGTGGAGGTTTCAGCTGAGAATCTGA